>JBQTKC010000399.1:0-18100 GCA_052386575.1 Beijerinckiaceae bacterium | reverse complement strand
AACCTCAAGCTATGTTGTATGCGGAGAAAACGCACTCCCTTTTGATCGTCCTTCACGCCATGGACGCCGGCGGCAAGGACGGCACGGTCAACCACGTATTCGCCGCGTTTAACCCGCAAGGAGCATCCGTGGCCGGTTTCAAGCAGCCGGCGCCAATCGAGCTCGATCATGATTTTCTCTGGCGTGTCCATCCGCATGCTCCGCCAAAGGGATGGGTCGCGATCTTCAACCGCTCGCACTATGAAGACGTCTTGGTGACGCGGGTCCACAAACTGGTGGACAAGCCCACCTGGACCGCGCGTTATGAAAGCATCCGCGGCTTCGAGTCGGGACTTGCGGAGAGCGGAACTAGAATTGTAAAATTCTTCCTGCATATCAGCAAGGAGGAGCAGCTCGCGCGATTCGCGCACCGGCTTGAAGATCCAGCGCGCAACTGGAAACTCAGCGAATCCGATTATGCCGAGCGCGCGCTTTGGGACGATTATATGGAAGCATACGAGGATGCCCTCGCCGCGACCAGCACGCCTACCGCGCCGTGGTATGTGATCCCGGCCAATTACAAATGGTTTCGCAATTTGGCGGTATCGCGGATTGTCGCGGAGACGATGGAAGAGCTTGGCATGGCGTTTCCGAAGCCAACGGTCGATCTCGCCGCGATAAGGGATAGGTACCACGCGGCGGCGCGAGACGAACGCAAGGACAAGCATCCCGAGGCGGACGCGCCAGGAAAATACGGCTAGAAACGCCGTTAGGGGGCGACGGCATCCAGTTTGCATGGTCTCATTTGAGAGTAACGCGAGGTGAAGCGGCACAATGGCCAAACGGAGGCTTAAGCGCGCTTACGAACCGGCGTTCCCCGGAAGACGGAGTGCGCGTTCTCGTCGATCGGTTGTGGCCGCGCGGTCTGTCGCGCGACAAAGCTGGCATCGACATTTGGCGCAAGGAAGCCGCGCCGAGCGACGCGCCGCGGCGATGGTTCGGACACCTTTCCGCGAGATGGGCCGAGTTCAAGCGGCGCTATCGCCAAGTGCGCGACCAATATCCCGCGGCAGTGGCGCGGCTCCCGCGTATCGTCGATGAGAACGATCGCGCTAGCCCATTCTTCGGACACACGGAGGACACATGACCCTTAAAACCCGCAATGCCATCGTGACCGGCTCGACCAGCGGCATTGGTCTTGCCATCGCCCGGGCGCTCGCCAAGGAAGGCGCCAATGTGATGATCAACGGCTTCGGCAATGCCGCGGCGATCGAAGCCGAGCGGGGAAAAATCGCAAAGGAGTTCGGCGTCGCGGCGTACTACTCCTCCGCCGACATGACGAAGCCAGACGAAATCCACGCCATGGTGAAGGAGGCTGCGACAAAGCTCGGCTCGGTCGACATTCTCGTCAACAACGCCGGGGTTCAGCATGTCGCGCCGATCGAGGAGTTTCCGCGCGAAACATGGGACATGATCATCGCCATCAATCTCTCCGCCGCGTTCCACGCGATGGCCGCCGCGATCCCCGGCATGAAGGCTCGCAAATGGGGCCGTATTCTCAGCACGGCCTCGGCCCATTCGCTTATCGCCTCGCCATTTAAATCCGCCTATGTGACCGCCAAACATGGCCTTGCCGGACTGACCAAAACGGCGGCGCTCGAACTCGCGGGTTTCGGCGTCACGGTCAATTGTGTTTCGCCGGGCTACGTGTGGACGCCGCTCGTCGAAAAGCAAATCCCCGACACGATGGCGGCGCGCAACATGACGCGCGAACAGGTCATCCATGATGTGATATTGCTGGCTCAGCCGACCAAGCAATTCGTCACCGTCGATGAAGTCGCCGCGCTCTTCGTCTTTCTCTGTTCCGACGCGGCGGCACAGATCACCGGCGCGAATTACTCGATCGACGGCGGCTGGACCGCCGAGTGAATTTGCTTAAGAGTAGCCAAGACATGGCCGCTTCGGACAAACCTGCCCCGCGCGCGCCCACGCGCAAGACGCATCGGATGGAACACCGTCCGCCGTTCGAACGTATTGCCCTCGTTCTCCAAGGCGGCGGCGCCCTTGGGGCCTATCAGGGCGGCGTTTACCAGGCTCTGGCGGAGGCTAACCTGCATCCCGATTGGGTCGCCGGCATTTCGATTGGTGCCGTCAATTCCGCGCTGGTCGCCGGCAATCCGCCAGAGAAACGCGTCGAGCGGTTGCGGGAATTCTGGGAGACCGTCAGCACGCCGCCCTTTGGTGTCAACACCCTCCCGTTAATCGAGGTCACGGACGAGTTCACGCATCGATGGGTCAATGAACTGAGTTCGCTCGGCGCGTTGCTCGGCGGCGCTCCCGGCTTTTTCAAACCCCGCATGCCGCCGCCATTTCCCCTGACACGTGGAAGCCCGGATGTTCTCAGTTATTATGACACAGGCCCTTTGAGAGCTACGCTCGAACGGCTCGTGGATTTTGACCTTATCAACAGTACAAGCACCCGTTTCAGCGTTGGCGCGGTGAATGTGCGAACCGGCAATTTCGTCTGTTTCGACAACACGACGCACGCCATCGGCCCTGAACATGTCTTGGCGAGCGGTTCCCTGCCGCCAGGTTTGCCCGCGACCGAAATAGAGGGCGAACATTATTGGGATGGCGGCCTCGTTTCCAACACGCCGCTGGAATGGGTACTCGCCGGCGCGCCGCGCCAGGATACGCTTGCTTTTCAAATCGATCTATGGAGCGCGAGCGGCCAGTTGCCGGGTAATTTGATCGAGTCCGACGCGCGCCAGAAGGACATCCGGTTTTCGAGCCGCACGCGGGCGGCCATCAATCAATTCAAGCGAGCGCAGCTCTTGCGCAGGGCAACCCACCACCTCCTCGAAAGGCTTTCCGGGGAATTGCGGCAACTGCCGGAAGCGAACCTTCTCGCCGCCGAGGCCGACGAGAAAGTCTACAACATCATCAATCTCATCTACCACACCAAAAATTACGAGGGTGTGTCGCAAGACTATGAGTTTTCAAGGCGAACGATGGAGGAGCATTGGCAGGCCGGTTACAACGACGCGGTTCGGACCTTGCGCCATCCCGAGGTTTTGCAGCGTCCCGAAAATGACGAGGGCGTTTTCACCTTCGACCTCGCGCGAGACGGCAGGGAATAGTGCGCGGCAGGTCGTACCCAGTCGACACTCTAAGGAGAGATATGATGAAGCTTGCCGATGTCGCTAAAAACGCTTTTGCGATGCCGCTGACCGACCCCGCCTATCCGCGCGGGCCGTACAAATTCTACAATCGCGAATTCGTGGTGATCAGCTACCGCTCGGATCCCGAGGCGTTGCGCGAGGTGGTCCCGGAACCGCTGGAGGTCGCGGGCGATACGGTCAATTACGAGTTCATCCGCATGCCAGATTCGACCGGCTTTGGCGATTACACGGAGACCGGCCAGGTGATTCCAGTGCGGTTTCGCGCCGCCGATGGAACGGTCCAGGAGGGCGGCTATGTGCACGCCATGTATCTCGACGACAATTCGCCGATCGCCGGCGGTCGCGAGATCTGGGGCTTTCCGAAAAAGCTCGCCACGCCGAAAATCACGCATGAGAGCGAGACCTTGGTCTGCACCCTCCACTATGGCTCGGTGCTGTGCGTCTCGGCCAGCATGGGCTACAAACATCGCGAGCTCGACCCGGCGCCGTTGCTGAAGAGCCTGGCAAAGCCCAGTTTCATGATCAAGATCATCCCGCATGTCGATTGCACGCCCCGCATCTGCGAGCTCGTGCGCTATTATCTCGAGGGGGTCACCCTGAAAGGCGCGTGGTCCGGGCCCGCGGCAATCGAACTGTTCGAGCACGCGATGTGCGACGTCGCACGCCTGCCCGTGCGCGGCGTGGTTTCCGCCACTCACTTCATCACCGACCTGACGCTCGGCCTCGGCGAGGTCGTGCACGACTATTTGAAGGACAGCTAGGCCCGTGTCCGGGAGTGCATCGGAAGCAGCGCAGTTTGTCTGTCGCGCACCCGGAGGATCGGTTGTTACCCTCGGCGGCATAGACGGCGCAGCGTTGCGGGAACTGGTTGATCAGGCGGAGCATATCCCGGACGATCGCCGTGCGCTGTTTGTGCGACTGTGGCCAGCCGGGAACATTGAGACCTATGTTGAACAGGTGATCGCGGTTCTGGCCGAGACGGCGATGCGCTTGTGGCCGGTCTGGTTCACCGATGTGAGCTTTGCGATGTGCTGCGACGACGCGCTTGGCCGCCAGGCGGCCGGCGTGATCGCGCGTGATGCTGCGGCTCGCGCTTCCGGCGCCAGCTCTACTTGGGCGGAAGCAGCGGCACGCCTCGCACTGGCTGGGCGCCCACCTCGTGTAGCTGGCGTCCTTCCCGCGATCGAATTGGCGCAGCTTTCACTCGCCGTCAGCCGCGTCGGCCTTGTTTTAGTTGCAGATGTGAGGGCGGCGGCGGATGCCCCGAGCGCAGCCGCGCTGGCGCATGCGCTAGAATGGATCGCGCAGCACTCGCGCGCCGCCGTCGTCGCCTTGTTCGCCAAGGTGCCCCCGCTCGACTCCCCGTTCGATCGCATTCTCTATGGCGCGCGAACCGCGATCGCCGACGCCGGCTCGGGACTTCCCCGTCCCGAGCCCGAAGGCCGCGATCGTATCGGTTCGGAAATTTGGCTCGCCCCGTGGCGCGGCGCGCCCCACCCGCTGAGCGAAATTGAGCAGCGGCTTGCCGCGCTTCTTCGCGACGATACCGAACTTGCTGCATTGTTCTGCTTCAATTGGTTCGTCGATACGGTGCGCGGCTCGCGCCCCAAGGTCGATCTGGTCTGGATAGAAGGGCGGCTCGTGGTCGAACTCGACGGCTATTCCGACCATGCGACACGACGGGCCTTCACCGGCGACCGGCACCGCGACTATGAACTTGCGCTCAGCGGCTATACCGTGCTGCGACTCGCCAACGACGAAGTCGTGCAGGATTATGGGCGCGCGATCGAGAAAATCCGCGACCTCGTGCGCCTGCGCCGGTCGCAAATGAATCAGGAGGGGTGAAGTGGGAAAAGGCAATAGATCGACGCCCGAGAAACAGACGTTGATCCTTTGGGCGTTGCTTGCAAGAGACAACGCGGCCAGCTTTCAGAACGAGTTGAAGCCGGAACCGGGTAAAGCCGACCGCGAGGCGCTTGAGCAAGTGGGATTGATCAAGTGCGAAAGAAGGGGCCCCTACCGGCGAATTTGGATCGAAGTCACGGAGAAAGGCTGGGCCTGGGCCACTGATCATCTGAATGATGACTTGCCGGCCGGCTCGCCGGCAGGCAGCACCATCCTACAAGCGTGGCTGACGCGCCTCAAGGCCTATATGCAGGCCCGCAATGTGGCGCTCGCCGAAATCCTTGGTCCGCAGCGCGCCCGCAGCGACGGCTCTGAGGGCATCGCCATAGGTGACGCGACCCGCGCACCCACCTATGACGCGCTGTGCGCGCGCATCCGGCAAGCTTACCTCGCCGTGACCGGCGACCGGATCAATACCCGCGCCCGACTTTGCGACATTCGCGAGAAACTGAACGACGTCGATCGCGCCGCGCTCGATGAGGTTTTGAAAAGGATGCAGCGTGAGCAGCAGGCCTCGCTGTATCCTCTCGACAATAAAACCGAGATAACGGATGCCGATCGAAAAGCAGCGATATATTTCGGCGGCGAACCGCGCCACATCCTTTGGATCGAACGATGACCAGCGAGATTGATGCCCTCCGCGCAGTCGACTTCAATTGGACGCGCCAATTGAGGAGCGTTTGGCGGGACCCGCGCTATCACATTCCGGGCTTGCACCAGCAAGCGGTTGATGATGTCGTTGACTATTTCTTTTTGAAAACGGCTGACGCTGACCCCGATGATGAGCCGCTGGGCCGCGTGATCGTCGGCCCTAAGGGTTTCGGGAAAACCCATCTTATCGGCGAGCTGCGGCGCCAAGTATGGGAAAGGGAAGGCTGGTTTGTCCTGCTCGACTTTATCGGCATCAAGAGTTTCTGGTCTACGGTTGCGCTCAAGTTTCTCGACTCGCTTCAAGTCCGCATGGCGGATGGCAAAACACAATGCGATCAGCTCATCCTTCGCGTCGCTAAGCTCCTCCAAATCGATGAGGAGTTGACGACTACTGCAGAGCCGTGGCGCGAGCAGCCACGTGGTCTCACGATTGAAGTGATTCGTTTATTCACCCGGTCGCTCGCTCGCAAGTATCCCCGTGAAGCAAATCAGCACTTGGACGTCATAACCGCGCTGATTCTCCTCATTTCTGAAGACCTTGACTGCCAAAGCATTGCGCACAACTGGCTGCAGGGTACGAGCATGGACGGCGAAGACGTTCGAGCGCTTGGCTTCAAGGGACAAAATTCGCCGATCAAGGTCGTCCAAGGCCTATCGTGGATCATGAGCCGCATAGCTCCCACGCTCATAGCCATCGACCAGCTCGACGATATCGTCACCGAGAGCACCTCCTCGCGTTCTGCAAATAGCGGAGCAATGCAGGAGCAAATGAAAGCCCAGTTTATCGTCGACGCCCTGGCTCAAGGGCTGATGGATTTGCACGAATACAAGCGCCGTGCCGTAACAGTCATCTCGTGCCTCGAAGCGACATGGAAGGTGCTGGAGGATACCACGAGCATCCCCATGGAAGACCGCTACAAGCCACCTCTGCCCCTGCGAGCCCTTAACGCTGTCCAAACAGCACACGCTTTGGTCGCCGCTCGGTTGGAGACGGCGTTTGCGGCGCGTGAATTTGAGCCGCCGTTTGAAACGTGGCCTTTCACCGATTCCGCATTCGAATCTGCACTCGGCCTTTCGCCGCGCGAACTTCTTAAGGCTTGTGACCGCCATCTGCAGAAATGCATCGCTGCCGGAGAGGTGATGCTCTGCAAGAGCTTTGATCCCACCCAGCTACCGCCCAAATTTGGCGAGGAAAAGACCGAGGCCCTTGATCAAGTTTACCAGAGTGAACTCAAGGCCGCCGTGATCGCCAATCTCATTGACGCTGAAGGCGAAGACCAGTTCCGAGAGCTTATCGACGGAACTTTACGGTTGCTTGAGAAACATTACGGATTGCCGGACGATATAGACTCGGAAGTCCAGCGCGACCCTGACCAAAAGCACCCTTCGCTTCATGGTCGCTTGTCCTTTACCTTTCTTAGCGAGGGCAGTCGCGAGCAGCACTATTGTTTTCGCCTTCTTGGGCATACGAATGCGAGGGCCTTTCAAACGCGCCTGAAGGCCGCGATGACCGCCTCCGGCATCGACACTGCGCTCAAATTCCGCCACCTGTTCATCCTGCGTCGCGGCGTGCCGCCGAGCGGCCCCTTGACGGCTGTGCTGTGCGAACAGTTCCTGAAAGCCGGTGGCAAGTTCATCGCACCCAGGGAAAATGATCTGCGCGCCTTCGTCGCGTTGGCTGCGATGGACGCGCGTAAACTTCCCGAATTTGACGCCTGGCTGCGCCAGCAGCAGCCTCTCTTCAAGACGCATTTGTTCCAGGAGGCAGGCCTGTGCCCGCCGCCGTTCCTCGTGCCCAAGCCTTCGCTAGACGAGCCGCCGCCCCAGGACAAGCCTGAGCCCGCGGAGGCCAAGCCGGCCCCGACGCAAACGCCGGCCGGCGCGTTGGCCAAAAAGCCAAAGGCTCTGTCCGCGGCACAAGGCAAACCGACGGCGTCCGAGCGACTCATCCCGATCGGCCGTCGCTACGAGCGCGGTGCGCTCGGCGATCCTGTGACGCTCGCGGCCGATCTGCTCCCGCGCCACGTCGCTGTTCTTGCCGGGCCGGGTTCTGGCAAGACCGTGCTCATGCGCCGGATCATCGAGGAGGCGGCGTTACTTGGAATTCCGTCGATCGTGCTCGATCCCAACAATGATCTGTCCCGCCTTGACGATACGTGGCCAACGCGCCCGGAATCCTGGAGCGATGAGGACGCGGCCAAGGCCGAAACGTATCGCGCACGCACTGACGTCGTGATCTGGACGCCCGGCGTGACCAGCGGCAACCCGATTTCGCTCAACCTGCTTCCCGATTTCGCCGCGATCGACGATGCTGACGAACGTGAACAGGCGATTGACATGGCGTGGACGACGCTGATCCCATTTCTGCCGGGCGGTGGCGAGAAGGCGAATCGAAAGAAAGGTGTCCTCGCCGATGCCATTCGCCATTTTGCGGCGGGAAGAGCAGGCGCGC
Source organism: Beijerinckiaceae bacterium (assembly GCA_052386575.1). Classification (GTDB taxonomy): domain Bacteria; phylum Pseudomonadota; class Alphaproteobacteria; order Rhizobiales; family Beijerinckiaceae; genus Methylocapsa. The sequence continues at coordinate 9,931 of JBQTKC010000399.1, read as the reverse complement.
TGACCGACCTGATCGCGTTGCTCGCTGATCTCCCTGATGACGTCAGCGAAGACAGCAACGCCCAAAAGCTTGCGAGTGAAATCGCGGATCAGCTACGCGCCGCCATTGCGATGAACCCGCTGCTTAAGTCAATCGGAGAGCCGCTCGACCCAAAAACGCTGTTTGAAGACCCGAGCGGCAAGACGCGCGTTTCAGTGATCAACCTCGCCGGCCTTGCGAGCGAGGAGGCGCGCGACTCCTTCGTTAATCGCTTGCAGATGTCGCTGTTCACGTTCATCAAGCGCAACCCAAACCCAACCGGCTGCCTCTATGTGATCGATGAGGCGCAGAACTTTGCGCCCTCGGGCGCGGGGACTGCCTGCAAGGCGAGCGCGCTGTCGCTGGCGGCTCAGGCGCGCAAATATGGCCTCGGAATGATGTTCGCGACCCAGACGCCGAAGGGTGTCGACAACAAGATCGTGTCGAACTGCACCACTCACGTCTACGGCCGCATGAACGCGCCGGTGACGATCAACGCCATCCACGACCTTATGGCGGCGAAGGGCGGCGCCGTCGACGATATCGGCAAGCTTTCCAAGGGCGAGTTCTATTTTTCGACCGAGGGCTCGCTGCGCCCGTTCAAAGTGCGCACGCCGTTATGTCTGAGCTGGCACCCACCGAACCCGCCGACGGCTGAGGAGATCATTCAGAAGGCCCGCTCTAAACGTGGCGATTATACATAATTAATTTGTACATTATAATAAACACTCGCCAAATGCTGTTAATTGGATTATATACGGAGCGCAACCGGGGTTTTGTGAGCTTTTGGGCATGCTCAAGGTCATTTGCGCAAATCGCCTCGCCGATGGAATCGTGGTCTACGCCGGCCGCGACGGCGCCTGGGTCACGCGGTTAAGCCAGGCGCAAATTTTTGCGGGCAAGGCCGAAGCGGAGGCCGGATTCCTCGCTGCCCAGGATGACGCGAGGCGCAATCTCGTCGTCGAACCTGTGTTGGTCGAGGTGACGGAAGACGTGGGCGAACTGCGGGCGGTAACCTTGCGCGAAAAAATTCGCGCGCGTGGTCCGACGATCGATTACATGCCGCGCGCGCAGGCCTTCGCGCGGGACGCGGGCGCGCTGCAAGAAAATTCGGCCAAGCGAGACCCGGAACATCGGGCGTTGGTTGTCGCGGCGGAGGCAGGCTGACATGTATCGTTACGATGAATTCGACAAAAGCTTTGTCGCCGCGCGGGTGGCGCAATTTCGCGACCAGGTGGCGCGCCGGCTTTCCGGCGAATTGAACGAGGAACAGTTCCGGCCGCTTCGCCTGATGAATGGCGTCTATCTGCAATTGCATGCCTATATGCTGCGCATCGCCATCCCCTACGGCACCTTGTCGCCGCGGCAATTGCGCAAGCTCGCTTTCATCGCACGGCGCTTTGACAAGGGCTACGGCCATTTCACGACGCGCCAAAACATTCAGTTCAACTGGCCGGCGCTCAAGGATTGCCCCGATATTTTAAACGAGCTTGCCGAGGTCGAGATGCACGCGATCCAAACCTCGGGCAATTGCATCCGCAATGTGACGTCCGATCAATTTGCCGGCGCCTGCGCCGACGAAATTGAGGACCCCCGCCCTTATGCCGAACTTCTGCGGCAATGGTCTTCGCTGCATCCCGAGTACTCGTTCCTTCCGCGAAAATTCAAGATTGCTGTGAACGGTGCTGCGAAGGACCGCGCGGCGATTAGGGTGCACGACATCGGCTATCAGATTGTCAAGAACGCCGAAGGCGAGGCGGGCTTTGCCGTCTATGTCGGCGGGGGCCTCGGCCGCACCCCTTTGGTCGCGCATAAGATCCGCGACTTTTTGCCGAAGGCCGATCTCCTCGCTTACACCAATGCAATCATGCGCATCTACAATCTCGAAGGACGGCGGGACAATAAGTTCAAGGCGCGCATAAAAATCCTGCTCCACGAGAAAGGCGCGGACGTCATACGCGCTGAGGTCGAGGCCGAGTTCGCCAATCATCGCGACGACGCGCTCGCCCTGCCGCCAGAAGAAATCGACCGAATCCGCGCCTATTTCGCTCCGCCGGCATTGCCCGCGCGCGCTTCGCCATCGAGTGCGTTCGAAAAACGAAAAGCCACTGATTTCGCATTCGCCCGGTTCAGTGCGCAAAACGTGGCGGCGCACAAGACGGCGGGATATGGGATCGTCACGATCTCCCTAAAACCCATCGGCGGCATTCCAGGCGACGCCAGCGCCGAATCCATGGAGGCGATCGCCGATCTCGCCGAGACATTTTCGCATGACGAGGTCCGCGTCACGCATGAGCAAAACCTCGTCTTGCCGCACGTCGCGCTCGATGATTTGCCGGAAGTGTTCGACCGCCTTGCCGCACAGGGCCTCGCCACCGCGAATACTGGCCTCGTGACCGACATCATAGCCTGCCCGGGGCTTGATTATTGCGCCCTCGCGACCGCCCGCTCGATCCCCGTCGCGCAGCGGATTTCCGAACGGTTTGGCAATGGCGCGCGGGCGCGGGAAATCGGCGAGCTCAAGATCAATATTTCTGGCTGCATCAATGCCTGCGGGCATCACCATGTTGGCCATATTGGCATTCTCGGCCTGGAAAAGTCCGGCGCCGAGGCCTATCAGATCACCCTTGGCGGTTCCGCCGACGAGACTTGCAGTGTCGGCGCGATCACCGGGCGAAGCTTCACTTCGGACGAGATCGTCGACGCGATCGAGACGGTCGTCGATACCTATATAAAGTTCCGCGCCGGCTCGGCGGAAGATTTTCTCTCGGCCTACCGGCGGATCGGAATGGAGCCGTTCAAGGAAGCTCTTTATGGCCGCGGTTGAGGCTGCGCTCTTCGCAGATACGGAAAGCGCCGCGCGCCTCGACGCCAAATTCGCGGACCTGGACACGCGCGAATTGATGCGCCTCGTGATCGAGGATCTGTTCCCTGGCCGGATCGCACTTGTCTCGAGTTTTGGCGCGGACTCCGCCGTGCTGCTCCATATGGCGGCACAAATCGAGAAGGCGACCCCGGTGTTGTTCATCGACACAAGGGTTTTGTTCGCGGAGACTCTCGCTTATCGCGACGAACTTGTGAACTATCTTGGCCTTTCAAATGTGATCACAATCTGGCCAAAGCCGGCGCTGCTAGCGGCGGAAGATCCCGAAAACTTCCTTTGGGCTAGCAATCCCGGCCGCTGTTGCGAAATCCGCAAGGTCTTGCCGCTTGCGGAAGCGCTCGAAGGCTATGATGCTTGGATCAGCGGCCGCAAACGGTTTCAGGCGCACACCCGCAACGGCCTTGCCTTGTTCGAATCGGAAGGCGGCCGCATAAAAGTCAATCCGCTCGCGCACTGGCAGGCGGCCGAGATTCGAGACTATCTCAAGGCCTTCGGCTTGCCCCGCTACCCGCTCGTCGCCAAGAATTATTTGTCGATTGGGTGCATCCCTTGCACCTCACCGGTAAGTCCTGGCGAGGACCCGCGCGCGGGGCGCTGGCGCGGAAGCGGCAAGGTCGAATGCGGGCTTCATACGCTGCCGCTCTATGCCGGTTTGGACATCTGAAAATGCCGGTATTCAAAGGTGATGGTTTCGTTTCGGATGACTGGTGCAATTTGGCGCCGGGAGATGACTTGCCGCCCGGCGGCAAGGTCATCCTGACGCTGGCGCAATGGCAGGCGCGCGGCTTGGACGCGCGAAGCGATATCCTGCTTGGCCTGCGCATTGAACCGGGGCAGGAAATAGCAGCAATCGCGCCGGACCTTGCCCGCTTCGCGCTTGTCGCGGTCGCCTTTCCAAAATTCACCGATGGACGCGGCTATTCGCTCGCGCGCCAGCTTCGCGGCCATTTTGGTTTTTCGGGCGAATTGCGAGCGACCGGCGACATTCTCTTCGATCAGCTGCAACTGCTCGCCCGCTGCGGCTTCGACAGTTTCGAGATAACAAATGCCGCCACCCTCCGTCTGCTTGAAAAAGGGCGGAGACCTAGTCTTGGGATTTTCTATCAGCCTGGACTAGGGCCTGAAACTCCGGAAGGGTCACGGCCTTTGGCGCGGCGCGCCGCATCCTGAAGCCCAGAGCATGTCCTAGAATGAATCAGCAGCTGGGTCTGCCCGCAGCCAAGCAGATATGAGACTGGTGGTGGGGGTTCCATGATGAACTAACGAAAATCGCTCAAATGTCCCCTCAAGACAGAATGGAGGCGGTGAAAGCCACACTTGAAGACATTCGCGAAGCTGGGTAATCGCCCAATTGATGATGCGACCGGTGATTGCTCGATGTGCAATATTCAAGCATTCTGCAACGCGAAGTCGCGTCAATAGAATCAGCAACTTACAGCGTGCGGAAATCAGGGCGAATGTCTGGTCACCCCCATTGCAGAAATTCAAACCGGGGCACTCCCCGCGCAACGCCCCGGGCGGGGCCTCTCAAGGCGATCGCAGTTGTTCGCTCGCCCGCACGCGCCGGAGGCCGGAACAATGACAACGCCGCGCGGCTTCGCGTGCCGCCGTTGCCTCGAACCCGCGCCCGATCATCCCCGCAAAACATAAAGGCTTCCGCGCGCCGAATGCAGCAACGCCAGCACGTGTTTGAGTTTTCCCCGAATTGCGCGGGCGAAAAATTCGCGGACTCCTCCAAGCAGCAGCCGCAGTAAAATACGGGAACGCGCGCGCCCTTGGCTTTCGCGTGCGAAGATCGCCTCGATCCCCGCGCCGTCGACCGCGGGGACAACGGCGGATGCGACATTCGCCGTGCCTGCCGGGTCACGACGCAAAAAAGGGCGCCTCATGCGAGACGCCCTTCCACCGCTCCGCCTGACGCGGGAGGGAGCTGCCCGGCTCGCGGTGTTACGCTGCCATCGGTGTCGCGACCGGCGCCTTCGCACCCTCGGTCACGATCGGGATCTGACGCGGTTTCTGCGCCTCGGGGAGTTCCCGCGTCAGATCGACGTGTAGCAAGCCGTTTTCGAGACTCGCGCCCGTCACATGGACGTGATCGGCAAGCTGGAAGCGGCGCTCGAACGCGCGGGCGGCAATTCCCTGGTAGAGCACTTCGGGCTTTGCTGTTTCGCGCTCGCTTTCGCGTTCCCGCGAGCCGCGAATGGCGAGGGTATTTTCCTTGGTTTCGATCGAAAGATCGGCTACCCCAAAGCCGGCGACCGCCACCGATATCCGGTAGGCATTCTCACCGGTGCGTTCGATATTGTAGGGAGGATAGCCAGGCATGGTTTCGAGCCCCGCGGCCTGATCGAGCATATTGAACAACCGATCGAACCCGATGGTCGAGCGATAAAGCGGAGAAAGATCAAACTGACGCATCTCACGATACTCCTTGCATGAAGCGAGACGAGGTATTCACAGGCGGCAGGAGTTGAGCATCGCCGATGCCGCGCCCACGCCGCTCGCGCGTCCTTAAGCGGCCCGCGCATCGTTGATGTGGGAAAAAGGTTGGGTATTGCAAGAGGGGGATTCGGGCAAAAATTCCGCCGGTAATATTTTCCGGCATAAGCGGCGGCCGGCGGTTATCACTTCCGACGCTTACCCTGGAGAAGCGAAAATTCATGATGGAACTTTGCACGATCTTGGACAATCCGGCGCCTCCCAGGGCCGTCGTCTCGGCCATCGCGGCGCGCGACAACTGGAACCTGCGGGCAGCGCGCTGGAGCTGCGGGCCAGCCTGCGCCGGAACGGTCGCCATTTTGCCGGGACGCGCGGAATTAATCGAAAAATATTTTGAAGTTATCGGCGAATTGCTCAGCCGGAACTTCGATGCCGCGATCCTGGATTGGCGCGGGCAAGGCCTCTCTGGCCGGCTCACGAAGGATTCCCGCAAAGGCCATATCGGCGATTTCCGGGATTTTGAGCGCGATCTCGATGCCTTGGTGGAACAGGTCCTCGAACCGTACTGCCGGCCCCCGTGGTTTGCGCTTGGCCACTCCATGGGCGGGGCGATCGCGCTTGCCAAGGCGCACGGCCACTCTCCTTTTGAGCGGATGGTGCTGACCGCGCCAATGATCGGCATTCATGGGCTGCGCTTCCCGCGCGCCATGCGGATATTTGCCAAGGCGCTCGTGCTGCTCGGGCAGGGCCGCCGTTTCGTGCCTGGCGGCGGTCCAAAACCGTACATGGCGGCGGCGTTCGAGGGCAATGTGCTGACGTCCGATTCAAGACGCCACGCCCGCACGGCCGCGATCATCGAGGCGGCGCCCGCGCTTGCCATCGGCGATCCGACGATAGGCTGGATCAATGCCGCATTCCGCCTCACACGGCGCTTCGAGGATGCGGCGTACCCGCGCCGGATATTGACCCCCGTCTTGATCATTGCGGCCGGCGCCGACCAAGTCGCCGATACCGCCGCAACGGAAAATTTCGCGAGCCGCCTCAAGGCCGGCAAGTGCCTCACACTGGCGCACGCCCGTCACGAAATCCTGATGGAGCGCGATTCATTGCGCGCGCTCTTCTGGGCCGCGTTCGACGCGTTCCTTCCCGGCGAATCCGCCGCCGGTCATGGCGGCGCTATCGATCCTTTCACGAATATCTAGACATTCGCGCGCCGGATCCGAGGGAAGGCTTTTCGGTACGAAAGCACAGCCTCCGAACCGCCGAGCTTCGATTCGCGCAACCCGGCCGCCGGTCAGGGCTGCGGCGTGCGGCCGGTAACCGGCGAAGGCCATGCCGCTTTCGCCGCATCGAAGGCCTGCCGATCTCTTGACTGGCACGAGGAGGAAGGCTTACCGTGCCGGATTGGCGGCGGGGTACGCGAGCCCGTGCTGGAGGTTTAGACAGTGTCGTTGCCGCTCAACCAGCTCGAAGAAAGGGTGGCGGCTCCCGGGGCCGCGGCTCAAGGCGGCGACATGCCGGTGCTGAGCGATCCGGAGGGGCAATTCGCCCAAAACTATAATCGCCGCAATTTCCGTTTCAAGCATGGGCTCAAGGGTCACCCGCTGTTCGAGCTTCCAAGCTTGGTCGAGATGGCGCGGCGGCCATTCCACCATGAGGCCTATTGGTCGAATGGCAAGGTCAATGCGAATGATCCGTGGGGGATCAACCGGGACGCCCGGTTGTCACTCATCGATACGATCGCCGGTATAGGCGACAACAATTCCTTGGTGATCTTGAAGCACGTCGAACAGGATCCTGTCTATGGCCCGGTGTTCCAGGAGTTATTGGCGCGGGTTGTCGCATTGTCGGGCGAGCAAATGCGTCAAGAGGTGATGGTGGGTGAGGTGCTGATTTTGATCGCCTCTCCCAACCGTCTCACTTCCTATCATATGGACGCGGACTGCAACTTCCTCGTGCAGGTCGCCGGAAGCAAGACGCTTTTTGTATATGATCACACCGATCCGACCCTGGTCTCGCACGAGGAGCGCGAGCAGTATCACAGGGGTAACCACAACAGCATTGTCTACCAGGAAAGCCGCCAATGCGACGCTACCGCTTATGAGCTGGACGCCGGCCATGGCGTGCACATCCCCGTTTTCGCGCCGCATTGGGGGTACAACCACGACAATATTTCCGTTGCCTTGAGCGTCAACTACGAACTGCGCCCGATGCTCGCCGAAAAACGAATATACCAGGTGAATAGCTTGCTGCGCAAACTGGGCGCCGACCCAACGCCGCCGCGCATTTCCCCGTGGCGTGATCGCTTGAAGCTCGCTGCTGGCAATGGCCTTTATGCCGCCCGCGGGCTCATTCGGCGCAAGCCGGCATATCCGGTTTGGATCCCGTCGTAAGCAGCTTGTGCTGGCGGCGGAGCCTGTTGGCCGCCGGTCAGGGCCGCTCATTGCGGCGCGAAGCGGCGAAGGCAACGCTGCCTCCCACGGATCGAAAGTCCGTCGACCTGCTTGACTAGAACGAATAGGAATTGTCATAGTGGGTTGGATGGTTCGTAGGTCCATGCTGGACGTTTAAGAAGTGTCGCTGCCCCTTGATGAAAGAGCGTCGGCTTCTGGCGCTGCTGCCCGAGACGGCGATCCGCCGGTCCTGGCCGATCCGGACGGGCAATTCGCCCGGAACTTCGATCGCCGCCATTTCCTGTTCACGCATGGGCTCAAGGATCATCCGCTGTTCGAGCTGCCAAATCTAATCGAGCTGGCCAGGCGGCCATTGCATGTCGAGGCTTATTGGTCGAATGGCAAGGTTGAACCAACTGATTCCTGGGCGACCAACCGCGCGCCCCGGCTGACTCTCATCGACACGATCGCCAATATCGGCGACAACAATTCCTTGGTAATACTGAAGCAGGTCGCGCAGGACCCTGTCTGTGGTCCTGTGCTCCAGGATTTCCTGGCAAGGGTCGTCGCACTCTCAGGCGAGCAAATGCGTCAAGACGTGGTGGTGGGCGAGACAAGTATTTTGATCAGCTCGCCCAATCGTCTTACCTCCTATCACATGGATGCAGGTTGCAACTTTCTCATGCAGGTCGCCGGAAACAAGACGCTTTTTGTCTATGATCACAATGATCGGACGCTTGTCTCGCACGAGGAGCGCGAGCAACATCACATGGGCAACCATAATAGCATTGTTTACCAGGAAAGCCGGTTAGGCGAGGCTGCCGCTTATGAGCTCCACGCCGGATATGGCGTGCACGTCCCCGTTTTCGCCCCGCATTGGGCGCGCAACCACGACAACATTTCCATTGCCTTGAGCGTCTACTATGAACTGCGCCCTATGCTCGCCGAAAAACGAATATACCAGGTGAATAGCTTGCTGCGCAAACTGGGCGCCGCCCCGTTGCCGCCGGGCTTATCTCCTTGGCGCGATCGCTTGAAGATCGCCGCCGCCAATGGCCTTTCTGCCGCCAATCGCGTCTTGAAGCGCAAGCCGGCGCATCCGGTCTGGACGCCAACGTGAGCAGGTCCGCATGGTTTGCGGATTGGGGTTTGGGGACCTATTTCCTACGGTTTTCGTGGCCTCTCCCCATATGGTGACCTCTTACCATTTCGACAATGAAATGAATCTTCGTTTCAGATTCGAGGCGAAAAGGGTGTTCGTCTATTCGTTCCCCAGAACCGGTTCGTGCTGACCGTAAATGTAAGCGGCAGCCGCGCCAGCGTCTCGCGCCTTGCCGGCGAGAGCGCGATGTGTTTGGATGCCGCCTCGGATAAAGCGTTCGAGAATGTATTCTGCATCAAGGCGATCCTTCGTTTGGCGAAAAAGAATCGCATTTGTGAATCGTCCCAACGCCTTATCAACCGCGTCCAGTACGATGGCACAATGCATCACTGGAAGGACACGTGATGACGGCGGAAGTTTTGCTACTCGAAGGCTTGGTTTTCCGCATCGCCGGCGGGCAGCGACTCATCGGTGCCGATCTCGGCGCCAAGACCATCGGCCTTGCGCTTTCCGACGTGGAGCGCCGGATCGCAACACCATTGGAGACGATCCGGCGCACGAAGTTCACAAACGACGCGGCGCGGCTCGTCGCCCTCATGGAAAAATTCGATGCGGCGGCGCTCGTCATCGGCTTGCCGCTTAACATGGATGGGTCGGAAGGTCCTAGTGCACAGGCGGCTCGCGCCTTCGCGCGCAGATTTGGGCCGCTTTCGGCGCGTCCTTGCGTCTTTTGGGATGAAAGGCTTTCGACCATGGCCGCCACTCGTTTGCTGATCGCGCAGGGCGCCTCTCGTGCCAAGCGCGCGCAAGTCGTCGATAAGATCGCGGCGGCTTTCATTCTCCAGGGAGCGCTCGACCGGCTGCGCTGGCTTGGCTTAGCCGCGTGAGCAATACCGTACCGTGGATTCGCCGGGGTTCCGCTGCTCAAGGATCCCAACTCAATTCATTCAGTTCCATTCGTTTCAAGGTAGCGGCGAAGCGGAGGGCCGAAACTACTAATAGCCTATCATTATAGGTGACACTTCACGCGGCGTAGCGCACGTGTTTTGCGTGGAAGTATGACTTGACCCGGTTGGGGCGCCTCTGGATGGATTT
>JBQTKC010000398.1:0-2072 GCA_052386575.1 Beijerinckiaceae bacterium | reverse complement strand
CTCGCGATTCCGCTCATTCATCCGCTGATTCCTGAACAGCAGTCCGAGCCCGGGATATTCATGGTGAACATGGGCGCCGCGAACGTCGTTGTATTCGTGGTCGAGCACATCGTATTCGGTATCATCGTGGGGAGCATTTACGGTTCGGTGGTTCATCCGCGTGCCCGGCCAGTCGTAGCCTAACGAGCAGCAACGAAAGCAGCCGGCGTTACGTAACGCCGGCTGCTTTCACGTCTGCCGCTTTATTCAGGCTGTGGCGGCGGCTGGCTTGCCGGCCGTCAGGCCGACGTAGAGCAACACAACACCGATGACACCGTGCAGCCAGATGTCGTGGCCACCGATTGGAATGAGCCCAAACGTTGTGGGAACTATAAAGCCGAGGATCGCGAGCAAGAGGTAGATGCCGCCGCTGACCTTCCCGAATTGCACAGCGCCCGCCACGTTGCGCGCCGCGACCAGTCCCCAGACTCCAAAGAGCAGATGCACCACGTTGTGCAGTGCGTTGACTGGGAACAGTCCCAGGAGCCTGGGCGCAGTCGCCATGTTGGCATCCATGTTCATGCCGCTGACGACGAAGCCAAGAATACCCACGAGTAGAAAGACGACCCCAAACAACTGCGCTACGCGCTGAACCATAGGATCCTCACTTGCGGAGGTTAGTTGGAGCGGCGGTGGAACCCGCTAGGGCCCCGGTGGATGATGCGCTTTCCTGGAATGTTCGTCCAGCCCCCGATTCGGCTAACGCCAGAGAAACCTGTCGATGTGGAGGAAAATTTCGCACTAAGCCTGCGACCGGTCGCCCCGCGGAGTAAGCCATTCGCCACAGGAGTGATGATCAAGGGACCTAATCTTCGTTACGTGGCGTCTGCCGCGAGGTTCATTGCACACGTGATTCCTGGCACTCCTGGAAGCCAGTCGCCGCGGCCCACGCGCGGTGCAGGACATTTCAACGGCGCAGCCGCTCGGAGCAGCGGAGCTACGATGCGTATCCTCATCGTCGAAGACGACCGCAATCTGGCGCGCGGACTCAGGCACAACCTCGAGTTTGAGGGCTACGACGTTGAGGTCGCGTTCGATGGTACCAGCGGATTCGCGCGTGCGTGTGAAGGAAATTTCGATCTGATTGTTCTGGATCTGATGGTGCAGCGCCCGGACGGTTATCGGATTCTGCGTGCCTTACGCGAAGAGAGTGAACCGGTAGGCAAGACTGCTGTTTTGGTACTCACTGCGCGTGGAGAACCCGCGGACAAACTGCGCGGCTTCCGCCCTGGCGCAGACGACTATGTGACAAAACCGTTCAACTTGCTGGAGTTGATAGCGCGCGTAGAGGCGATCGTGCACCGCGTGAAAAACGAAGCGATCGCGGGGAGTAGAGCAACGGTTCTCGCGACGATCGACTTCGGAGATATCAGGATCGAACCCGGCGCGAATGCTGTCTACCGTGACAACGTGCCGGTGCCATTGCGGCCGCGCGAATTCGATCTGCTTATGGCACTCGTCAGGCGCTCTGGAGTTACTGCGTCCCGCCGAAATCTGTTGAATGAGGTCTGGGGCTACGAGATAGATGTAGTGAGTCGCACGGTGGATACACACGTCGCGGAGCTCAGGCGTAAGCTCGAACCGGATCCGGCGCGGCCGCGGCATATTTTGACGGTGCGCAAGACCGGCTATCGATGGCAGCGTTAGGCACACAGACTCCTGGATAGCCGACAGGCACCGTCCCCCGGCGGTGCCTGTCGATTCCTGCTACTACAAACCTGCGATCTATTTGAGAAGCGGTCTTTCGCGCCGCTTGCAGCGCGGCTCTCCCTCCCCCCCGGGACTACTCTTTGCGCCCTTCGATCCAGCTATTGACCTCACGTTCTGCTTCGTCTTTCCCCTTTCCGTAGCGCTCCTGGATCTTGCCGGCCAGTTTCTTGGAGTCGCCCGCGACGACATCGAGGTCGTCGTTTGTGAGCTTGCCCCATTGCCGCTGAACATCGCCCTTGAACTGCGTCCACTTGCCTTTCATCTCATCCTCGTGCATTTGACCTCCATGTCTACGATGGCTTGTTAGGCGCACTCACGAGAGG
>JBQTKC010000397.1:0-4038 GCA_052386575.1 Beijerinckiaceae bacterium | reverse complement strand
AATCATGGACATAGCGCGCAAGCCGGTCCGGATTTTGCGGCCATCGTAGACGTTTGCAAGCGTAGCTTTGAACGTCGGCGCTCCCGCGCAGCGCCAGGTCATAGGCCGTGGCGCGTCCTTGCTGCCTCGCCTGCGGGCGCGATCGCTGTACAATCACTTCATCTTCCGGCCGCAAACTGCGCCGCCGCCGCCGTGCGCAGTTTACGGGAACCATGAACCGTTATACTCAACAGATTGACGCTGCGGTTTCGCGCCGCCTTTCCGCATTGCGGACGCGCCATCGAATCGGTTCGACGAAATGGCCATTCAGCCAGGCGAGCGCCGCGGCGAAGATGACAATGACCGGAGCAGACGCGAGCACGAGCTCCCATCCACGCGGAATTGTGGAAGACAGAACCATATAACCCGCAAAGGCGCCTAACCAGTGAACAAGGAAAATCGGATAGCTTAGATCGCCAAGAACGCAGTCGATGCGGCGCGCGAGCGGTCCCGGCCGCAGCGCCGGTTGCGAACCGACGACAAGAGCCGACAATGCGATATTGACGTAAAATCCTGCAAATTTTGGATAGCCGTCTGGCATGAGCGTGCCCTCGGCGAAAAAATTGATCAGCCAGGCAAAGCTCACGAACAAAGCAAAATCTGCACGCCTCAGCAGCGTGCTCCGCTTGCACCAGAAATAAATTAAAGCGCCTGTAGCGAAGCTCAACAGCGACGATGCCAGTGAGAAATACCTTTCCGAGAACGGCGCGTCGATGAATAGATTGTAGCAATTAAAAGCCGCGCCAGTGGCGAAGCAAATGAAGGCTCCGCGAACGCTTCGCGCCATGCCAATCCAAAGTATGGCATACATGATAATTTCGAATGCAAGCGACCATGCGGGCTCGATGTAGCGAAACTGCAGACCACCGTATATGAGCGGAATTATACTGAGGTTTTGCGCGACATCGGCTACCGACGCCGGACTTGCCCATCGTGGCATGAACTGGGCGGCCTCGAGAGGGTAACAGCGAATGGCGAGCGCGGTGAGGAAACACACCGTCAGATAGAGCGGAACCAGTCTCAAGAACCGATTGATAAAGAACCGCTTCCCGTCGAAACCATAAACCCCATTCAGGGCGGCAGTCATGGCGAAACCGGACAAGACAAAAAAAGCTCTGACCGCGTAATATCCGAGGTCGAGACAATAAGGCGTGTGGATGAGATGCGCTAGCACGACAGCCACTGCTAACAAGAAACGAAAAGTTCCCGGCATTTTGTATTCAAGTGTTGTGTGTAAGAAAAATGGTCCAGTTGTCTTGGCGTGCGGTTCACCTCCCCGATCTTGAAACTTATGTGTTAAGTTAGGGTTGGAAATTCGCTGCGATTGCGACTCATTCAGCGGTTCCTGGTTAGGAGGACGCGGGCTGCGTTCTGGCGAGCAATCCGGGTAAGGGCGATCGAAGCGCTGGCTTCCTTCGAAATCGCCTCGCGGCGCGGCCGGATAGCTGGCCGTGGCGAAGCATCTCAATTTGGAATGCCTTGGCGTCCCGGCCACATCTGGGCGTGCCGCCCCTCAAGAGCCGGGATGCTGCTCCGTTGCCGTCAACGCGCGAGGATGGCGAGCAGCAAGAGCGCGACGATATTGGTGATCTTGATCGCCGGATTGACGGCGGGACCAGCGGTATCCTTGTAGGGGTCGCCCACGGTGTCGCCGGTGACCGACGCCTTATGCGCCTCGCCGCCCTTAAAATGCTTGACACCGTCCTTGCCGGTAAAACCGTCCTCGAAACTCTTCTTGGCATTGTCCCAGGCGCCGCCGCCGGAGGTCATCGAGACCGCCACGAAAAGCCCGTTGACGATGACCCCGAGGAGCGACGCGCCCAAGGCCGCGAAGGCCGATGCCTTCGAGCCGGAAATCAAGAGAACGCCAAAATAGACGATCAAAGGCGCAAGCACCGGCAGAAGCGAAGGCACGATCATTTCCTTGATCGCCGCCTTGGTCAGCATGTCGACCGCGCGGCCGTAATCGGGTCGCTCCGTCCCTTTCATGATGCCGGGTTTTTCGCGAAATTGTCGCCTGACCTCCTCGACGACGGAGCCCGCCGCGCGGCCGACCGCGGTCATCGCGATGCCGCCGAAGAGGTAGGGAATCATGCCGCCAAAAATCAGCCCTGCCACGACGTAGGGGTTCGATATGTCGAAGGACACCGCGCCCATTCCCTTAAAATAGGGAAACCGATCGGGGTTCGCGGCGAAAAAGCCGAGATCGTGGCTATAGGCATTGAAGAGCACCAAGGCGCCAAGCCCCGCCGAGCCGATCGCATAGCCCTTGGTCACCGCCTTCGTCGTATTGCCGACCGCATCGAGCGCGTCGGTCACGTGCCGGACCTCCTTCGGCAGTCCCGCCATCTCGGCGATGCCGCCGGCATTGTCGGTTACCGGCCCAAAAGCATCGAGCGCGACGATCATCCCGGCAAGGCCCAACATGGTGGTGACCGCGATCGCCGTGCCGAAGAGACCGGCGAGCTGACTTGTCGCGATGATGCCGCCGATGATGACGAGTGCTGGCAGCGCGGTCGATTCGAGCGAGACCGCGAGGCCTTGGATGACATTGGTGCCATGTCCGGTGACCGAGGCCTGGGCGATCGAGACCACGGGGCGCTTGCCGGTGCCGGTGTAATATTCGGTGATGACGACGATCAAGCCGGTAACGACAAGGCCGATTATGCCGCAAAGGAAAAGATGCAAGCCCACGACCAGGGCGCCGCTCGCCGTGCCGATGGCCCCCCAGCCGACGGTGAGGGAAGTCGCGGCGGCAAGGCCCGCAATCGACAAGAGTCCGGCGGCGATCAGGCCTTTGTACAGCGCCCCCATGATCGAATTGTTGGAGCCGAGCTTGACAAAGTAGGTTCCGGCGATGGACGTGACGATGCAAGCCGCGCAGATCGCCAGTGGATAGAGCATGGCGGCAAATAGCACCGGCTGACCCGTGAAGAAAATCGCGGCGAGCACCATGGTCGCGACGACCGTCACGGCGTAGGTTTCGAACAAATCGGCGGCCATTCCGGCGCAATCGCCGACATTGTCGCCGACATTATCGGCGATCGTCGCCGGATTGCGGGGATCGTCTTCGGGAATGCCGGCTTCGACCTTGCCGACGAGATCGGCGCCGACATCGGCGCCCTTGGTGAAAATGCCGCCGCCGAGGCGGGCGAAAATTGAAATCAGCGACGCGCCGAAACCGAGCGCGACCAATGCGTCGATCGTCTCGCGGCTCTCCGGCGCGTGGCCGAACGGCCCGGTGAGAATATAAAAATACACCGCAACGCCGAGGAGCGCGAGGCCCGCGACCAAGAGCCCGGTGACGGCGCCCGCCTTAAAAGAAATGTCGAGGCCCGCTGCAAGCGACTGCATGGCCGCCTGGGCGGTCCGCACATTGGCGCGCACCGAGACATTCATGCCGATGAAGCCCGCCGCGCCGGAAAGGATCGCGCCGATCAGAAATCCGGCGGCGAGCAGCCAAGAGACGAAGAAGCCAAAGGCGGCGAAAATGACAATGCCGACAACAGCGATCGTCGCATATTGGCGCTTCAAATAGGCTTGAGCGCCCTCCGCGATCGCGCCGGCGATTTCCTGCATCTTGGGCGAGCCGGCATCGGCGGCCAGCAGTTTCGACGACGTAACCACGCCATAGACGATCGATAAAAGACCAGCGAAAATGACAAACCAAATGGAATTCATGTGTTGCACCTCAAATGGTTGGTAAGAGCCTGTCTCAAAAGCCGCACGCCGCCTAAGGGCGCTTCCTCCCCTCCCCTTAATGGGGAGGGGTTGGGGTGGGGTCGCCGAGCGGCCCATCCTTCGAGACGCGCCCCGCGGGCGCTCCTAAGGATGAGGTGGAAGCTTTTGAGACAGGCACTAAGGGAACTGGCTCCGCCTCGCGTCTGGGGCACGGCGTATACGACACTGCTGCACCGCGCAACTGCGCTGCCGACAGTCATCTTGCGCCTAATTGTTAACAATGCCGGAAGGATGGCCGCGCGAGGACCAAACTCCGCC
>JBQTKC010000396.1:0-12609 GCA_052386575.1 Beijerinckiaceae bacterium | reverse complement strand
CTCGAAAGACCCACAACCACAAGCGCCATGCCTTCGGCGGCGGCGCCTCTGGCGCCTCGCACGAATGGGGCTGCCGCCACCTCGCCGGACCCATCCGCGCCGGATGGGCGGACGAATATGCAGCGGTAGGGAGGACGAATATGCATCGGTATCGGCATCTGATGGTTGGCCTGTCCCGAACCAAGACCGATATCGGGTTATTGCGCTATGCGGCCATGGCAGCCCGGCTGGGGACCGTGACCGAAATCCGTTTCGTTCACGTGTTGCTCCCCGGACATGTCCAAGGGCACGACAAGGCGCTTGCCGAGATCGAGGCGCTCGTGCAGAGCCATTTCACCGGAGTGGGGGATAAGGTTCGCGCATCGTTCGATGTGCTGCACGGACCCATGACGGACCGCCTGCTGGCCCATGCGGCCGAACAGGAAGTGGACCTGATCTTCCTGGGTCACCGCCGCGATCATCCGCGGAAATGGGCGCTGGCCCGTCGCATGGCCATGAAAGCCCCTTGCTCAGTATGGCTGGTTCCTGACGGGGCGGAAGCCGCACTGAACCGCATCCTCGTCCCCATTGATTTTTCCGAACCCGCCGCCGACGCCATGCGCGTGGCCACCTCCATGGCCCGGCTCCGCGGTCATGCGGAATGCCTGGCCTTGCATGTCTATTTCAACCCGGCGCGGGCTACCTACGAAGACTACGAAGAGTCGCTCCGCGGCCAGGAACGGGAGGCATACGAGCGGTTTATGGCCCCCATCGATTGCCAGGAGGTGAAGGTCACGCCGGGGTTCGAGGAAGAAGTCAACGTGGCGCACGCCATCACCCGGGTCGCCGATGCGCAAGGCGTGGACCTGATCGTGATGGCCACGCGGGGCCGCAGCCGCTCCGCTGCGATCCTGCTGGGGAGCACCGCCGAGGACGCCATCATCGAGACTGGTATCCCGCTCCTGCTGGTGAAGCGCTTGGGGGCCCGGCTGGGACTCCTCCAGGTGTTGCTGAATCGGGTTTTTTCCAAAGGTAAGGATCCCCAGTTCGATTGAACCGCAGTTTACAGTGATACGAAGGCCGTGAGATAAAGCCAATCGAAACGATGATGGCCCGCGCGCTTAAGGAACCGGCATGAAGACATTCGAAAAGCTGCTGCTCGAAAACAAGGCCTGGGCGGAGGAGAAAAAACACACGGAGCCTGACTATTTTGAACGGCTCGCAGCCAACCAAAAACCGGAATTCCTCTGGATCGGCTGCTCGGACAGCCGGATGCCCGCCGAGATCATCGTCAATGCCGGGCCCGGCCAGATCTTCGCGCATCGCAATATCGCGAACCAGGTCGTCGCCACGGACTTCAATAGCCAGAGCATCGTCCAAGATGCGGTCCATGTCCTGAAGGTGAACCACATCATTGTCTGCGGGCATTACAATTGCAGCGGTATCCGTGCGGCGCTCGATCGGCCGAACCCCGAGCTTTCCCTGCTGAACAAATGGCTGATGCATATCAAGGACATCTATCGCTTGTACCGAAAGGAAATCGACGCCCTCGATACGCGAGAGAAACAGGTCAACCGGCTCGCCGAACTCAACGTCATCGAGCAAGTCCAAGGTCTGGCGCACACCTCCATTGTCCAGAAAGCCTGGAAGGAGGAGCATCGTCCTTGCTTACATGGCTGGATCTATGCGATGGACGATGGCATTCTGGAGCAATTGATCACTCTGCCGCCGGGCACCGAATTGGAATTCATCTATCGGCAAGCCGACAGCAATGAATAGTTAAGCCGCATTCTGCCAAGAGTCGATCCTCGAGTCGATCCTCAAGGGAGTGTAATCGCGTAATGCACAAGCATCTCGACTATTATGTCCGCTACCTCAATCACGACATTCCGGCCGGAATCGTCGTGTTTCTCGTGGCTGTTCCCTTGTGCCTGGGCATTGCAGTCGCCTCGGGCGCGCCGCCATTTTCGGGCCTCATTGCAGGCATTGTGGGCGGCCTCGTCATTTCCCTTGCCAGCGGCTCTCAATTGAGCGTGTCTGGTCCCGCGGCTGGCCTTACTGTCATTGTCGTGACGGCCATCGAGAAGCTTGGCGGCCTCGAACCATTCCTTTTGAGCGTTGTGCTTGCCGGCGTCATGCAATTGGCCATGGGTTATCTTCGCGCGGGCGTCATCGGCGCTTATGTTCCGTCTGCCGTCATCAAGGGGATGCTTGCGGCGATCGGCCTCATCTTGATCATGAAGCAGCTACCGCACGCCATTGGCTATGACGCCAATGCGGACACCGACCTCTCGTTCCTGGAGCTGGACAGCAAAACGACGCTCTCCATGCTGCTGAACGCGCTCGAGGCGATTTCGCCAGGCGCCACCATCGTGGGCGCTGCCTCTTTGGCGATTCTGCTGATATGGGAATCTCCCTTTATCAAGCGCGGAAAATACCTTGCCCTGACGCCTGGCCCGCTGGTCGCGGTGGGTTTCGGCTTGGTCTACAATCTCGTCACGCGGAGCTCCTCACCCTTGATCGCCATCGCTCCGCATCAACTGGTGGATCTGCCCCTGATATCCGGTCCACTTGATTTTGCGCGTCACATCACCTTCCCCGATCTCGGCCAGTGGACTAATCCGGAGATCTACATCGCCGCCGTGACAATCGCGCTTGTGGCGAGTCTGGAGACGCTCCTCAGCCTGGAGGCGCTCGAAAAGCTCGACCCCTTGAAACGGACCGCGCCAACAAACCGGGAACTCAAAGCGCAAGGAATTGGCAATTTGCTGTCCGGCCTCCTCGGCGGTCTGCCTATCACAGCCGTTATCGTCCGCTCCTCGACAAATGTTATTGCCGGCGCGCATACCAAGGTCGCGAGCCTTGTCCATGGGGTGCTGCTGCTGCTTTCGGCCATGTTCTTCGCCACTGTCTTAAACTTGATCCCATTGGCCTGTCTCGCGTCCGTTCTGCTGGTGACGGGCTACAAGCTCGCCAATCCCGCGCTATTCAAGGAAGTCTATCAGAAGGGCATCAATCAATTCGCGCCCTTCGTCACGACGATTGCGGCGGTCCTTTTGACCGATCTGCTCAAAGGCATAGTGATCGGCCTGGCGGTGGGCGTATTCTTCGTGCTCCGCGCCAATTATCACGCGGCTATCACGCTCACAAAGGACGGCAAGAATTATCTTCTGCGCCTGCAAAAGGACGTGTCTTTCCTCAACAAGGCGCGGCTGCGCGACTATCTCGCGCGCGTTGAGGAGAACGGCTATCTCATCGTCGACGGCACCAGGGCATTTTTCATCGATCAGGATATACTTGAGACGTTAGAGGACTTCGTCAAATCCGCGAGCGACGACGGTATACGAGTCGAACTCAAGAATGTGTCGCCGGTAGTAAATGGGAGTAGGCCTGCTGCGAATTCGGCATTGATAACGTCCAGAGAGTCGGAAAACACTTGACCACTGGTTATTGGTAATGCTTTTGCAACCCAAACCATGCATTTCGCTATCTGAATGACATCACGTTAACATGGCAAGTCACCGAATTACCGATGGCAACGCGGCTTGTTTGGAGAGCGGCGCCAGTCGCGACACTCACCGAGCCGCCTCTTTGGCGACGATATTGCCCTGGAGCAGGTATATTTTCCAAGTGTTGCCCCGCGCGCGATCCGCATATTCTTTGTAGCAGCCGAGTTCTGGTCCTCGATCCACCTTCCCGAGATAACCTTCCGGACTGAGGATGTTGACAGATAACGAGGAAAGATGGCCGCCCGCGTCACCCACAAGTGCTGCTCGACCCGGAGCGGCGCAATGCGTGTCAACCGCGTTCCCGATGCTAATGTCCGAGCCCTTGGGCACCCAGTGAATGCCGTCCTGCGAGATCGCAAAGCCATTCGTCTTGCCGATGACCGTCGTAGCGATAAAAACCTGGCTCCATTCGCCGAACGCCTCTTGGTAATATTTAATGCTCGCGGTGTTCGCAAGATCGGTCTTCACTGGCGTGTCAAAGTGGAAACCATCCCAGCTTTTAGCAAGAAAGACGCCGTGCTGGGACCAATCCCCGCGGGAATCATAATAATATAGCCAAATTTGCTTGGAAGAACCCTTCTCCATCGTGAGCGCGGAAGGATGGCCAGCGCCGTAATTCGTTATAAAATTCTTGCGCGAACACGCCTGATTACTCATATCAATTGTGTGCTCTCCGCCGATATAAACGTATTTGCAGTTCAATAGCACCTTAGACGCGGCAGCTACGACTGGAGTCGGATTTGTATCTGGATTCCCGAAGATTTGTGACGTGCGCCAAAGTTCCTCATTGTACTTCCGCCAAGATATTCCATCGTCGCTGAATGCAAGGCAAATCTGCGTGAATACCTGGATCAGAGCCATTTTTTGACTGCGGTCGTACAAGCGGCGCGCGCACTCATAATAGAGAAGATAGAGATCCTTCCCGCCTTCGATCTTGGGGTTCGAATGTCGAATGACGCTCGGGGAGCAGGCATGCATCCCGTCCTCGGCGGCACCGATGTTTTGCGGCCGCAAGACGGGTATCGGCTTCCGGGCCGGCGTTCCCGAGGGATCCACGGTCGTATAAAAGATCGAGTCTCCATAGGTTCCCGTTGCGTCACCTCCGCAAAACCATACCTTCCACGAATTGCCGGCCGTATCGACCATTGCTGTCGGCCCGTAACTATAAGCATCCTTGATTTCAATAATCGGTGCCGTACCGGCGCGCCCGTTCGACCATTCCGCGGCCTGAGCTTGCGGCTGATTTGCGGACGGCTGAGCGGTTGCGGCCAGCGGCAAAAGAAGCAGGCAAGCGCGGAAGCCAAAAGCGCAAGCTCCACGAACGCCAGAAGATTTAGAGAATTTCTCGCGATCCATTTGTCTCGCTCCTGTTTGCGGACACTGTTTCGATGCGATCTTGCTGGCCTTGCCAGGCGCGGACATCTGAACAACGGCAGTTGGTATTTTACCGGCCGCTAGAGCATATCCTTAAAAAAGTTGCTCGACTTTTTCGATAGGGACATGCACCAACTCCTTGAATTTGAGTGATTCCTTATTCAATCACGTGATTCCACGTGTAGGGCACGCGCTCTGGGGTTAACACTCAATTAACCATGTTTTGATTCAAGTTCTTGGTTAGGCAACAGGGGCCAAGCCTATGGACAGCAACTTGTTTTGGTTCAACGCCTAGCAATGGGAAAAGATCGCTCCCCGCCTGCCCAAGCATCAACCTGGGCCGCAACGAGATGACGATCATCGTATCCTGAGCGGGATCATGCATGTTCTGAGAATTGGCTGCCGCTGGAAGGATTGCCAGAAGGAAAAACCAATACGTGCTATGCTGGGCGCATCAATCTCGTCGCGGCTTTCCTTTGGAGCCGCTGATTGTACACAAGCCCTAGAGCATGTCCTTAAAAAAGTTGCTCGACTATTTCGATATTCCGACATCGGATATATCCGATGTCTCATGAGCACATGCTCCAACTCAACTCCTTGAATTTGAGCGATTCCTTATTCGATCACGTGATTCCACCTGTTGGGCAAGCACACAAATAAGGCTAGAGGCTTTTGCATTAAGCAGCATTCAATTACTTGCGCTTGTCAAGCGCGACGTAGTCGCGCCTCGGCGCACCGATATAGAGCTGGCGCGGACGGCCGATCTTCTGACTTGGATCCTCGATCATTTCCTTCCATTGCGCGATCCATCCGGCGGTGCGCGCCACCGCGAAAAGCGCGCAGAACATCGCCACCGGGAAGCCCATCGCCCGCAGCGTGATCCCGGAATAGAAATCGATATTGGGATATAGCTTCTTCTCGATGAAATATTCGTCGCTCAGAGCCATTTTTTCAAGCGCCAGCGCGACATCGAGCAACGGGTTGTCCTTGATGCCGAGTTCGTTCAAGACTTCGTGACACGTCTTTTGCATGATCTTGGCACGGGGGTCATAGTTTTTGTAGACGCGGTGGCCAAACCCCATGAGCCGGAACGGATCATTCTTGTCCTTGGCGCGGGCGACGAATTTTGGGATATTCTCGACGGTGCCGATTTCCATCAGCATTTTGAGCGCGGCTTCGTTGGCGCCGCCATGCGCCGGCCCCCACAAGCACGCCACGCCCGCGGCGATGCAGGCGAACGGATTTGCGCCCGACGAGCCGGCAAGCCGCACCGTCGAGGTCGACGCATTCTGCTCGTGATCGGCATGGAGAACAAATATCCGGTCAAGCGCGCGGGCCAAAACCGGATTGATCTTATAGTCTTCGGTTGGCACGGCGAAGCACATGCGCAGGAAATTCGAGGAATAATCGAGTTCGTTCTTTGGATAAATGAAAGGCTGGCCGAGCGAATATTTATAAGCCATCGCGGCAAGGGTCGGCATTTTGCCGATCAGACGAAACGACGCCACCATCCGCTGCTTTGGATCCGAAATATCGGTTGTATCGTGATAAAAGGCCGAGAGCGCGCCGACGCTCGCCACCAGTACCGCCATCGGATGCGAGTCGCGGCGCAGGCCCCCCAGGAACCTGGCCATCTGCTCGTGCACCATCGTGTGCCTTGTGACTCTATGGTCGAAGTCCTTCTTCTGGACCGCGGTTGGCAATTGCCCATAGAGCAAGAGATAGCAGGTCTCGAGGAAATCGCCGTGCTCGGCGATCTGCTCGATTGGATAGCCGCGATAGAGCAGCACACCCTGGTCGCCGTCGATATAGGTGATCTCCGACTCGCAACTCGCCGTCGAGGTAAAGCCAGGATCGTAGGTGAACATTCCCGACTGGGCATAGAACTTGCCAATATCGACAACGGAGGGACCGATTGTTCCGGTCTTGACCGGCATTGGGAGGGTGGAATTGCCGATACTAAAGGAGCCGGTCGTCGCGCTCATGGGCTGCTTTCCTTAGGTTTTTTGCGGCGTGCCTGGCGTGCCCTGCATCCCGGCTCCAACGCAATTTGAATGATGCGGCGCAGCACCACTAGCTTATGCGCGGCCTCCTTTCAAGCGGAGGAGAACCGCGTGCCGGTTTGCGCGTCGGATAACGTCCTTTGCGGAGATTTTGGGAGTTTACGAGCGCGCGCTCCGATGTTGGCGCCGCGCGTTGAGGGCGTCGCGTCCGTGCCTTCCCCCCAACGGGGCAAGAGAGGCCGTTGGCGGCCGCGCCTTTGGAGGAGCGATTTCTAGGACCGGCTTTTTCCAATTTATCCAGATCGGCCCAGTATCCCAAAAAAGGTTTAGAAACAGCGGATTTCGGCCTCGGCCTCGGCCCGATGGAGATCGGCCAGCATGGCCTTCAAATGTTCGCTCGCACGAAACATGGTGCCGATCTGACCCTGCGTCTGTTTGAGGCTCGCCACGGTTTGCGCTGCCACATAACGGTCGTAGGGCAGCAATGATGCAATGACATCGATCGAACACGAACAGCGCCGAAGAATCTCGGGCGTTTCGCCATTGGTCTTCATGCAAACGAAGACAAAGTCGGCCCGCGCCTCCGTGGGGTAGTCGTTAGTGCTTGCGACGGCGAGCGACGCGGCAAGAATCGGCATCAAAGCGCCGGCGACCTTCATTGCTTTCCTATTTCCTCTTTGGACCGGGGACAGCAATTTGTCTCGGGAATCTGGCGCGGAAGATCGAGCGCGAACCTCGTGGCAGCGACGGCGCCAAAAGCTCTGCTCCAATCCCTATTCCCAGAATTCTTTCATGCGCAAACGGATAGGCCCCTGCGAACGCCATGACACCTGAACCTAGCAAGTGTTTGCGTGCGCCAAAAGGACATCGAGATAGACGCCGGGACTATGGCTGCGCGCGAAATCCTGGGCGCGCTCCGCCGCGCGCGCCCTGCAAGCTGGAAGCCGCGGCAGGAGCCGGCCAATGGCGGCGGCCAGTTCCTCGCTTGAGTGCGGCGCGAAGACTTCGCCCTCCGCCTCGTTTGTCTCGATGCTGGTGCCAGCGAAGGTTCCCCGTGAGGCAATGATGGGACGCCCGGCGGCGACGGATTCGGTGAATATGCCCGAACCGCGCAATCCGAATGTGACCGGATCATAGGGCAAAAGCATCACGTCAATCTGGCTGGTCCAGGCGGCATATTCGGCGCTGGTGAGAACCCCTTCCAGAATTCGCACACCGCTCAGCGCCCGTAAGGCAAGTTCCGCTTCGATCGTTCGCTGTTCCCATCCGCTGTGTTGAATTTGGACGATGAATTCGGCATCGAGCCGCTGGCGCTGGCAAAGCTCGATTGCCGCAGGCAAGAGATGAAATCCCTTATCGCATTTCGAGTAACCAAAAAATCCAAGGCGAACCGTGGCGTCTCGTGTTTCCATTGGCGGCGAACCATAAAAAGGGATCGGCAGAATATTCGTTTCGATGCCAAATCCGTCGCGATAGAGCGCCGCCATCGCCTCATTTTCTGTCGTAAAAAACAAGACGCGATCGATAAGCGGCGCGGCCAACGCAAAGGCGTCGCGGTAAAATTGTTCCCCATGGAGCGAAATCTGCCCCCACGGCGTCCAGTTTGGCGCAAACATCAACTGGCAGACAACGCGCGGCAAGCGCTCCAGCGGCTTTCGGCGCAGATAGCGGATCAATCCCATGATCTGGTTTTGCGAAATCGCTGGCAAGATCACGAGATTGCCGGAGTTCCAAATGGCGGGCGGCAATTTGCCTAGGTCCCTCTCGTATGTCTCGTTAAGGGCTGTCCATGTTTTCCGTTCAGACCTGATCGGGCTGTTTGCCTCGGCACCGCGGAAAACCGCGGCAACGGAGCGCAGCCCCCTCTGCCCTAGCGAATGATCCACGCCATCGTAAAGCGAGCGCCGGAAATGCGGGATGGCGCCAAGTTCCGCGACGATCGATTGATCGAGCGCTTGGCAGCCAAACATGCGGTATCGCAAGTTCCGCCGCGACAGCGCCTCGGCGAGTTTCGCCGCGAGATTGTAACTATGTTCTCCCTTACCTATTAATCCATTATCGAGGAAAATAACTTCCATTGAGGTGTCCAGGTGAGATTGCTTATTGCGGACCTTGATTTCCAGGTGAACGATCAGCGCCGGGGCGGCGCCTTGGTTCCAGTGCGAGGTGACGCCGCGCCACGATCCAGCGCAAACCCAATTCGCGCCTCAAATTCGCATGTGTTTTTGGGACAAACACACATCCTATTCGCCAAAGACACGGGCCTTCCCAGGATATGTCGTTGCCCGCTTCTGATCGGCCGCGCCACGATGTTCGTTCATCGATAATGCGTCTCCCGAAACCCGCCGCAACGTGACCTTTCCGCTATTTGTCGAAGTGGACCAAATCGACACGCCCGCTTGTCTTGCCTCGCCGATCCAGTATCAGGGGGACCCAGCTCAGGCAACCGCCACCGGATTGTTGGGCGCGATCGACATACTCGGCCTTGCCAAACGCCTGCCTTGTAATGATTTGGGCATTTTAAGGCGGCAGCGGGTATTCTCGGCGCGACGAGGTCAATTGGCGGACCGGAAGGTTTTATGGCGAGGTTTTGGGCACGGTGATTTGGCCGGAAGCCCGCAGGCACGGAAGGCGGCCAATTTGGCCAAGCAATGGGCGCCGGCGGCGCTGGCGGGCTTGCAAGCGGTTTCCTCAACCGGATGATATTTTGGCGAGCCATGCCGTGACGCACACGCGAAAATTTTCCACGCCAAAGGCCTTGCTGCCGAGAAAGGGAGCGATGCACATCGGCCAATGTTCGCGGGTCCATGGGCCGCCGTAGTGACGAACCAAGACGGGATATGCGAACCCGGCCCTTGCATAGCACTTCGCGGCCTTGGCGCGAAAGTTCATCTCGCGGGGGGAAAGAGAAGCGTCGATTTCGGCGTGATAGCGTGCCATATCGGTCGAAAGCTGACCCGCGCGCACCCGGAAACACCCAAGAATCGTGTCGACAATGACGAGATCGGCCCGCATCGCGAAGCGCCGCCAGAGATCGAAATCGCCGGCAAGGCGGAAATTCGGATCGGCGCCCCCGGCTTTGTCCCACAGCCGCCGCCGCCAGAACGTGGCTTCTTGCTCGATGAAAGGCCGCGCGAAGCGGCCGTCGAAAATGCCGGCTTCTATCGCTTTTCGTGGAAACGCAATGATCTTCGACATATGCAGCATTGCGCCGGATTCGTCGATCGCGGTCGGCCGCCCGGTGACCCAGTCGATATCCGGATGGTTTTTGAAGATTTCCCCAACCGTGGCGAAGGCGCCCGGTTCGAAACGGTCGTCGGCGTTGATCCACGCCATCCCGTCCGAAGTGCCGCAGGCTGCAAAGCCCCGATTGACGGCATCATAAAGGCCGCGATCGCGCGCGCTTGCGAAAGAAAATTCGACACCTTCGCAGAAATGCGGAAAGTCGCGCGAGAGACGGGTTTGCCATTCCAACAATATCTCCAGTGTCCGATCTTTGGACCCGCCATCTTGAACGTGATAACGAATTGTAAAAGGCCCTGCTTGGCTCACCACGCTCAGAATAGTCTGATCGAGGAATTTCTCGCCATTGAGAACTGGCGTTACAATGCTAAAATACATCGGCTTATCCTTTGGCAACCGGTCAACATCATCAACAAGCGTCACAATGGCTCGTCTCACGAAAGAATTGTTCCGAACATTCTATCCAAATATAAGCCAACTCATTGGAAAGCTGTGTGAAATATCTGTGTCATTTCGTTGCGCGTATTTTGAGGCGTCATGATTCGAGGCGGCGGCCTCGGCGAAGAACATCGCCAGCGCGGATCGCAATTGCTTTTTCCCCCAGCGAAAGTTTCACGCCATCATTAAAGCGAGCATCGGACACGCGGAAAGCGCCAAGTTCCTCGGCGATGGCCTGAAATCGTTCCTATGTTACCCATTGCCGATCAATGCATTATCGAGGAAGACAACTTCCGTTGGGGTTTCCGGACAAGATTGCGTATAATGAACATTAATTTCAAGGCGAACGATTCGCGGTGCGGGGGCGACTTGGATTCATAAGGGTGGGGTCGCCGACATCCCGCGCGGCAACCCAATCACACCCCGCGGTTGGGGATTGAACGTGTTTTCAGGACAAAAGCGTATCCTTGTCACCGGCGGCGCTGGCTTTCTCGGGACTCATCTTTGCCGTCTTCTGCTTGACCAGGGCCACGAGGTTCTTTGCGCCGATAATTTTTCCACCGGAACCCGCCGCAACATTGGCGATCTCCTCGGCAACACGCGCTTCGAGGTTCTCCGTCACAACGTGACGTTTCCGCTGTTTGCCGAAGTGGACGAAATTTATAACCTCGCTTGCCCAGCCTCGCCGATCCATTATCAGGTGGACCCAGTTCAAACAACGAAGACAAGCGTCTCTGGCGCGATCAACATGCTCGGCCTCGCCAAGCGCCTCAAAGTCCGCATTTTGCAGGCCTCCACATCGGAAGTCTACGGCGATCCTGCCGTCCATCCGCAGACCGAGGATTACTGGGGTAATGTCAATCCGATCGGCAGCAGATCCTGCTACGATGAGGGCAAGCGGTGTGCCGAGACCCTGTTTTTCGACTATCGCCGTCAGCATGGAATGAGCATAAAGGTCGCGCGAATTTTCAACACTTATGGCCCCAATATGCGGCCCGACGACGGCCGTGTCGTGTCGAACTTCATCTGCCAGGCCTTGCTTGGAAAAGACATCACCGTCTTCGGCGAGGGCCTGCAGACGCGATCTTTCTGCTATGTGACCGATTTGATCGACGGATTGAACCGCCTTATGAATTCGCCGGAAGAGGTCACCGGACCGGTCAACATCGGAAACCCCAATGAATTCACGATTCGCGAATTGGCGGAAAAGATCCGCGCGATCACCGGCTCGAAATCGGACATCGTCACGAAACCCTTGCCCGAAGACGATCCGCGCCAGCGCCAGCCCAATATCGCGCTTGCCGAAAAGCTGCTCGGCTGGCGCCCCACAGTCGAACTTGACGAGGGTTTGCGATACACAATCGCGTACTTCGAGATGCTTCTGCGCGAGCAAGGCAAGAGCCCGTCCGGCAGCTTGAAACTGCAGCGCTCCGCCGCCAGACGGTCGGCGGAACGGCGCCCTTGATCGGACGCTATCGGGACGCGACGACCCCCCCCCGGCGCGGCGCCGATGACGGCGCCGAATGTCGCGACAACCGAACGCCGCGTCATTGCGCCCGTCTGCGCCTGCTGCGCGCGCGTCGAGATGGACGTTGGCGGCATGCACCTGGCCGCGCACTCCTCATAAATCTTGCCGGCGCGGGTCTGCTCCAGCCACAAATCCTACATCTCGCGCGCCTGCGGCTGATTCGAGACCTGTGAGAACCTGAATGTAAGCATGGAAGCACACGAACTCCGCATAGGCCGATTTCGCCATTGCTGGGCCGCCGAGATGCGCGAGATGATCGGGTTGTTCTTTCCATCCGAAACCGGCATTTGCGAGGTGATCGGCGACGTCCCAAATCGCCGGCGAAATCTCTCGTGCTCTCTTGGATTTCAGCGTGATTGGCAAGATGAGAATCTAACGAAACGCCGTCAGGTGAATATGGGAGGAAAACCTAGAGCATTTTCATGATGGGCGGCGATAACCCGAATTGGCGAGGTAATTTGCGCCCTCCCTTGGTGTGAACTCCGCGAGCGCTTGAGCGATGGCTTCGATGAGGGCATCAAATGTTCCCGCGGCA
>JBQTKC010000395.1:0-8768 GCA_052386575.1 Beijerinckiaceae bacterium | reverse complement strand
GCTGCGGGTGGCGGCGCAGGCGTCGATCACGGCATCGAAATCGCAATCGAGTCTTATCTCGAACCGGTCGGAGCGGATTGTCTTGGCGAGACTTTTCGATACGATCAGACCATCGAGCGGGAAAATGCCGCGCGCATCCGGATCGACCCAAAAAATATTTTGGTCGAAAGCGCTCTCCGCCATCGGAAACAGGCCGATGGAATAGGCGCGGAGCAAAATATCGCTGGTTATCTCGAATTGGTCGCGGGGATGGCTCATGAGACAAGACTGAGCGTCGCTTTGGGCGCCGTCAAGCGCGAGCGATCGCGAAGCCGCTGCCAGGACAGAAGCTACTTAACTGCACGCGCCTTGCAGGATGCGAGTGACATGACCCATCTTGCGGCCCGGCCGCGCATCCGCTTTGCCGTAAAGATGCAGGCTCGCGCCGGGCTCGCTCAGGATTTTTGCCCAGGCGAGGACATTTTCGCCGATCAAATTCTCCATCTCAATATGCCCTCCTCCTTCCGCGCCGCGGCGGCACGCGGCTCCGAGCGGCCAGCCGGCGATCGCCCTTATATGCTGCTCGAATTGAGACGTGGCGGCGCCGTCGAGCGTCCAATGACCGGAATTGTGAACGCGCGGAGCGATTTCGTTGACGCAAAGCTCAAGTGGCTCGGCATCGCCAGCGCCGCGGGTCACGAACATTTCAATCGTGATCGCGCCGCAATAATCGAGCGCGTCCGCGATCACGCGCGAGAGCCTCGTCGCCTCGGCGGCGGTCCCGGGCGGCAGGCGCGCGGGAACGCGGGTGGATTTGAGGATATGATTTTCATGAACATTCTCGCAGACGTCAAAGGCCTCGAAGGCACCGTCAGAGCCACGCGCGGCGACGACCGATATTTCCTTGACGAAAGGCACGACGGCCTCGAGGATCGCTGGCGTGCCGCCGAGCGCGCGAAATGTCACGGCGAGATCGGCGCCTTCGCGAACTAGGACTTGGCCCTTTCCGTCATAGCCGAACCGGCGCGTCTTGAGGATCGCCGGGCGGCCGATCCTCGCGATGGCGCGGGCGAGCGCGCCGGCATCGTCCACCCGCATATAGGGCGCCGCCGCAATTCCCGCCGCCGCCAAAAACTCCTTCTCGGCGAGGCGATCCTGGCAAACCGCCAGCGCGTTGGGGCCTGGCCGGACAACGCAGGTGTCGGCGAGAATAGCAAGGGTGCGGGAGGGAATGTTCTCGAATTCATAAGTGACAAGCTCGACGGTGGCGGCAAACTCCGCCAATGTCAGCTCATCCTCGTAGGAAGCAATCGTCCGCGCGCTTGCCACGTCGAATGCCGGGCTTTCCGGGTCTTGCGCATACACATGGGTCTTGAGCCCGAGTTTCGCCGCCGCGAGAGCGAGCATGCGCCCCAATTGTCCGCCGCCGAGAATTCCGATCGTCGCGCCGGTGCCAAGCTCAAATGCCACGGCTCAGGCCTCCCGCGAGGGTTGATCAGCCACCGCCTCGGTTTGCGCGGCGCGCCAGGCGGAAAGCCGCGCTTCGATTGCGGGATCCGCCAAGGCGAGGATCGCGGCGGCGAGAAGCGCCGCATTGATCGCGCCGGGTTTGCCGATCGCCAAGGTACCGACAGGGACGCCTGCCGGCATCTGCACGATCGAGAACAAGGAATCCTGCCCGCCAAGCGTCGTTGTTTCGATGGGAACCCCCAAAACCGGAAGCGTGGTCAGCGCGGCGGTCATGCCAGGCAAGTGCGCGGCCCCGCCTGCCCCCGCAATGATGATCTTGAAGCCCGCCGCCCTGGCGCCCTTCGCGAAGGAAACAAGCCGTTCCGGCGTCCGGTGCGCCGAGACGATTTTGGCCGTGTAGCCGATCTTGAGCGCGTCGAGCAGGACGCTAGCATGGCGCATCGTCTCGAAATCCGATTCGCTGCCCATGATAATGGCAACGGGCTTATCTTCAACGGACAAATGGCGGCCCAAATCTTCGCTGCGGCGACTTTTCGGGCATAAACGAAGGGCGGGTCCTGCGCAAGATGCGCGGGAAAATGGGGGTCCCGCCGGCGCTGATCCCGCCGCTCGGCGAGCTGCCGCGGCAACCGCCGTCGACGGCGATCAACGAAGGTCGATCGTCTCTTCGACAATATGATTGAGCGGCGCGTTCTCGGCCGTGAGCGTCATCCGAAGTTTTAGTTTCGTGCCTGCAACCTTGCCTTCGCGGACGACGCGCTCGATCTCCCGTTGCGAGGTGATACCGGCCGACTTGAGGAATTTGCGGAGAGCGATGTTGAAGCTGTCCTCGTCCATTGCGATCCTCCCAAAGTGAGCACATTGCCACGTTCTGCTGAGATATGCCGGAAATCGGCCTGGCCCAGGCCTACCCTCCAAATAGTGCGCTAATTCTGGTGGAAGGCGGTTGTCCGGTCAGCCGCCAGCAGGCGCTGTTGGCCGATTGACCTCAACGGAGGGAAATCTTATCGAGAGGACGACAGGTTCGCCCTCTGCCTCCCAGAAGTGCACGATATCGGGTCCGAAAACGACGTAGTCCCCTTCCCTTTGCAGCGTAACCGTCTGCTGAGTCTCTCCCACTCCGAAAGTCACCCGCAAGGCACCGCCGCGAACAAAGACAGAAATCGTGGTGGCGTTTCCATTTGCCAACGGATGCGATCGCTTTTCGCCATCCTTGTGCAACCCCCATTTCACCTCTACGTCAGTCTGATGCCGTAGTCCCAACCCGGCAGGAACGAACTGGCCGACGAACCAACCGGTGTTACGTAACTGGTCTACTGCTGCGTTGCCAAAGTAGAAGGAGGCGTTGCGGCCCATCCGTGCATTCTCCGCGAGAGACTGCGAGTCTCCATCCAACAAGAGTAGGCCGTTGTCCAGCGGCCCGTCGAGTGCACAGGATATCCGAGGAAGTGAGCGGTGTCATCGCCATCGTCGCCGACGATCCGCGGCCGGATGCCTTACCCATCGATTTAAAAGTGCTGGCAAGGAACTGGCGGCTCTGGTTGTGTCCGGGCTTCGGCTGCGAGAATGAGGCGAGACACGCAAGGTCGCGAGCTGCCGCCGGTTCGCGCGGCGGCCGCCGATACCCCATTCATGGAAGCGATTGCTAAAACCCGTTTCGGCCAGCCGAACGCCGCGCGAGCGCGGCGCGCAATTTGTGCTATCGTCCATTGGCGATACAAGACTGTTGCGTAATAGCTGGAATTCGACAGAATAGCGGCCAAGGAATGGCGACGTTAAATGTACGCAATACGATTTATATTTCTCGTCAAGTAGCTGCACTCCAATTTTGAAAGCATTTTGATGGCAATTCATGTAAAACCGCAATCGCAACCAGATTCGTATAAAGAGCACAGCTTTTGGCTTCTCCCAGCCGAACCGCTCAATAAGCAGTTGCACTCAATCGTCCAGCAATTGGCGAAGAAATATGAGGCAATCGATTTTGATCCGCATGTCACAATATTCTCCGGACCTTTCGACGACGATCAATCAAACTCCATAGCGCGTGCAATCGCTCACCTGTTTTCGCATGGAGAATTAATACCGGCAAAACCTGATTACACGAGCGTGTACACGAAAACTCTTTTCATCCAATTTCAAGATTCCGAAGCCGTGCGCCGCATGTCCGGCGCTATAAGAGATCGTAGTGCAAGGCCCGTGAATTATGACTTGAACCCGCACATGAGCCTTCTTTACAAGACGATGGCTGTCGCGAAGCAGGCCGAAATTTGCCGGACGCTAGATGTGCCAAAAGGAATTTATTTCTTTGACCGGTTGCGTGTGATCGAAACCGAAATTCCCGTGACCCGGCCGGAGCAAATCAAACGATGGCGGACGGTGTTCGAGTGCGCGCTTGGGCGGCCTTAACTTAGCAAGTTCAAAAGTTTTGACCCAAGAGGACCGGCCGCGCGCCGCGGATGGCTGCCGCCCGCGCTTCAATGGCCCGGCGCCTTTGGCCGCAAGAGGGACCGCGCAGTGGTGGCGAATTCAGCGCAAGTCTGGGCCGCGATCAAAATTAAAAAGTGACAGAAGAGACCGAGCGGAACAAAGATCCGCATGGGGTTCCACATCGAGCGCTGAATATGCTTGCGATAATAGAGATAGCTGTGGACTTCGAACATCATGAGCGAACGAAACCGCGTTCGCAAATCGGCCAAGGTGCCGCCCTTGTGGTTCAGATGAATTATGGTCGCCGTTGGCAGGTAATAGCATTTGTAGCCGGCATCGGCAATTCTCTTACAGTAATCGGCATCGACATGGTAGGCTAAGCGCGGGTCAAGGTTTCCGACTTCGCACCTGACCTTGCGGGGCACCATGAAAGCCGCGCTGGAAAGGTAGCCGGACTCGACAAGGAACGGTGCGGTCATGTCGCGTCCTATGTGGAGCAAGTGCATTCGCGAATAACGGTTGTTTGGAAACATCCGGGTAATGAACGAACGCGCGCCGAACAGCGCCGAGCCCGCGTTGGGGAGTGACTTCACCGACCACTGGATCGTTCCGTCCCCATTAAGCAACCTGCAGCCGACGACGCCCGCCTCAGGGTGCATTCGCAAAAATGCGAGCATCCCGTCGAGTGCCTGCGGAAGGACAATCGTATCGCTATTCAGCAACAGCACGTACTGCCCACGCGCGACGGAGAAGGCCCAATTGTTCGAATAAGCATAGTGACGGTTCGTCTCGTTCCGCAGGAGCCGTACCTCGGGAAAACAAGCGCCGGCCATTTCGCTTGTTCCATCCTTGGAGGCGTCGTCGACGACGATGATCTCATAAGGATCGCTTGGCGGATTCTGATAAATCGACCCGAGGCAGTCCGAGAGAAGCGCGCGCGTGTTGTAGGACGCAATGATGATGGTCATTGCGATCGCGGCCTTTGCCTGGCCGTCGAACTCAGGTTTCAATTTGGTCACTTGATCCATTCGAGGGCTCATTTTCGCAGTTGGCCGCAAGAGCCGCGATAGGGCGGGCTCGGCCTGACACGGATTTTCGGGTTGCACCAGTTCAGCACGGCGCCAGTGGCCAGGTTAGCGCTTTGGTCCAGCTGCTCAAATATGTCGCGCACTTCGTTTCGGTCCCCGCTTCCGGCGCGGACCGAAAAGAGGGCTCGCTCCGCGATCCCGGCGAGCAGGCGCGTGTCGCTCGCCGGCCGAGGCGGCGGCTAGTCAATTAGCATGACGCCAATTCGCTTCCAATCCGTTTAAACCATCGCCCGTGTTTTGACCTTGTCCGCCATCGGCGGACAGGCTCGCGATCCGACTTTGCCTAGTCCGAGGCGTCCTGCGGCGCGTCCGGTTCGGGGCCCTGGCAAAGCTTACGTTTCGTTTTCAGGATTTGCTCAACCCCGGGTTTGAACCCACTCCCTTGGGCGGCGCGACTTGCCTTTCTTGAAGGCAGGGACGATATGGTGTTAAGGAGCGGTCCCGAGAAGCTAGTAAAGGCGGTTAATCGGGATGTCCGTCGCTGCGGCAAATGATAGGTTACCGGGAGGAGGTGACAATGGCGTGGCTGAAACTACCAGGAAAGCGCACGACCCCGCCAGGAAAGCGTACGAAGATTTCGGCTCTCGATATTGTGATCGCTGTTGGCGGCATCCTTGGCATCATGGCCTTCAACCGGATGAGCATTGCCAGACTGCAACGCTCGCTCCCCAATGAGAACAGCCAGATCGTGGGGGAATGGACGTCCACGCGCGGACCGGAGCACCTTGTTTTTCGCCTCGACAAGTCCGTCAGCATGATCGTTCCTGCCAAGCCGGCGGAAGGCAGTACGGAGCCGGCTGCTACGGAAACGAGTGGCCCGGCGCCGGTAACCGGCAAGTATGTGGTCGCGCAAGGAGGAAAGGTGGCTATCCAACTGATGAACGGCAATAAATATACGACGACAATCAGTCCAGTAAACCCGAACCGCTTCGATCTTATCGATTCGATGACCGACGGAGTGACGACTTTCCAGCGGACGCCGGCAGCTCCGGCCAGCACAGTGACCACGCCGCCTGAGCCTCCCGCAGGGACCACGCCGCCTGAGCCTCCCACAGGGACCACGCCGCCTGAGCCGTCCCAATGATCGCGGCCGTTGCCGCGAACTTTTTCTCCGCGTTCGACAAGGCAGGGCCACTCGTATAAACAGCGTACCGGAACGCTCGCCGGAAGATCAGGCGAAACGGCGAGGTTGAAGTCTCAATGAATATCATCGCGAAACTCGAAGCCGAGCAGGGCGCCAAGCTTTTGGCCGGCAAGACTATCCCGGCGTTTCAGCCGGGCGACACCGTCATCGTGAACGTCAAGGTGACGGAAGGCGAGCGCACCCGCGTGCAGGCCTATGAAGGCGTCTGCATCGCCCGCAACGGCGGCGGAATCAACGAGAGTTTCACGGTGCGCAAAATCTCCTACGGCGAGGGCGTCGAGCGCGTTTTCCCGGTGTTTTCGCCGAATATCGAATCGATCAAGCTGGTGCGGCGCGGCAAGGTCCGGCGCGCGAAGCTCTATTATCTGCGCGACCGGCGCGGCAAATCGGCGCGCATCGCCGAGAAGATGGAAACGCCCGCCGCCAAGGCCGCGCGCGAGGCCGAAAAGAAGGCAACCAAGGCCGCCGCCAAGGCAAAGAAGGCAACTCCCGCCGCCGAATAGGCGCGCCAGCGCGGGCGACAAGGCTCGCCCATGATACTCATTTCCCATGCCAGCTTGCCGCCTTGCAAGCAGGCACGGGCCTTGCGTCTTTTGATCGCGAACGAGATTCTAAATCGGGAAACATGCCGGGTAGCCGAAGGGAGACCAAAGGATGTGTGCCGAGCGCGCGCCCGGGGCCGGAGCCAACGTTCGCGCGGCTTGGAATGATACAAATTAGCGTGGGCGGCTGCTTACTTCCGCTTTGAGGCGATCCAACAATTCCGGGGTCGCAAAGCCGTCGGCAGGTGCGGCTTTGATGCTGATTTGAAACATATGGATCGCGTCGCGCGAGGCCTGGCCGAAACGGCCGTCGATTTCCCCGTGATAATGCCCAAGCCTTTCGAGCAGGCGTTGAATCTCGGCCTTTTGCGTCCGGCTCAAGAAAATCTCGGCCTCCGGCCAACGGCCGCGCGGCGCTGGTTTGCCTTTCATCCGCTCCGCGAGAAGGGCAAGCGACAAGGCATAAGAATCCGAATTGTTGTACGCCTTGAGAATCCAGTAATTTGCCGACAAAAGGAAGGCCGGACCGGCGGCGCCGGAAGGGAGGAACAAGGTCGCATCGCCTTGCGGAAGCGGGCCGCCGCTGGCGCTTTTCACTCCCTTTGCGGCAAAGGCCGCGAAGCTCTCATGCAACGAGGCAAAGCCGAAATTTTTGGGAAGAACGACTTCGGCTCCCCAGGCGAGGCCCGTTTGCCAGCCGGATTGGCGCAAAAAATTCGCGATCGAGGCGAGGCTATCGAGAGCATTGTTCCAAATATCGGGCGCGTCTCGTCCCGTGTAGCTGACCGCATATTTGAGAAAGGCTGACGGAAGGAACTGCGGGCCGCCCATCGCGCCGGCCCAAGAGCCTTTCATCGCCGCGCGGGAAACGCCAATATGACCGAGCATGACGAGCGCGGAAAGTAATTCGTCGCGAAAAGCCGGCCGGTCCTGGCGCTGATAAGCCAGGGTCGCGAGCGACCGGACGACGTCTTTTTCGCCCTTTGCCTTGCCGAAGTCCGTCTCGACGCCGAAGACCGCGACGATAATTGCGGCCGGTACGCCAAATCGCCGTTCGATGTTTGAAAGTTCGGCGCTCCACGCTTGCAGGCATTCGCGGCCACGCGCGGCGCGGCGGGGGGAGGCGGCCTCATTGAGATAGGATTTGAGAGGCTTGTCGAACTCCGCCTGCCGCTTCGACGCGGCGGGCGCGGCCGGATCTGGCGTGAGCCCGGCGAGGGCCGCGTCAAAAGTTCCGCGCGCGATCCCTCTTTCCGCGGCAAGCGGCCAGAGGCTTTGCAAAAACTCTTGAAAGTCCGCGGGGGCGGGCGCCACGCGGTTTGCGGGCGGGCCGAGCGCCGGGACGAACGACGCCGGCCAGCAAAGTGCCAGCGGCAAAACCGTAAGGAGGATATAGATGGTGTGCCGCATTTGTCGGCGTGAACCGAAGGCCACTTCGCGGACAAATGCAAGCCCGCCAGTGTTCCAACAGTTATTTGGGCTGGGCCTTTGTCATTGCCCTCCTCGCATCAGGTATCGAACGCACATCCGCCGAAGGAACCTTAGCATTTCACGCCAGTACAGAATTGTATCGCCAGGGTACCATAGGTCCGAGCCCACCCTGGGATTGAGCCCAAGGGAAACGAACTCAAACAAGGTCGAGATTTTTGCTGGCCACCCTACCGAGGAGTCTATCCATCGTGATCGCACATACCTTAGTTCACCTGGAAAAGTATGGCGGCAGCGCGCGTTTTTGGCGGGCTTCATTGGCGCGATAGGTTCGCGCCCGTGAAAAATGTCGAGAAGCAATAGAGGAAAATCAATCCCGGCACGCAATGCCAAATGCAGCGATTCCCAAAAACGGCCGTTCATTTCCATGAAGTGGAATGCGCCGGATGTTTCATCCCAGCGATATTCCATCATTGCGACGCCCTGCCACTCCAGAGCTTTCGGCTTTGCCAAAGCATCCGCCCGCACCCCTTCTTGCCACCAAGATTTTCGGTACGAAGATATGCCGCCAGTATGCGGAACTTCGTGCAATCTAAGATGCATGAACTCGGCCCGGACTTGGTCTTGCCAAATTACTAATAGCCTATCATTATAGGTGACACTTCACGCGGCGTAGCGCACGTGTTTTGC
>JBQTKC010000394.1:0-7633 GCA_052386575.1 Beijerinckiaceae bacterium | reverse complement strand
AATCCATCGAGGCCCGAAAGCCGCGGCTCGGCGGCGGGAAGATGCGATGGCAACGTCCGCAACTCGCCGTTCTCGTTCAGGATTTCGGGCAGATCGCCAACTTCGCTGGATACTATTGGAACCCGCTTGACGCCGAGATTGCGGCGAAGAAGCGCCGCAATCTGCATTTCGTTTTCTTCAGGTTCAAGCGAACAAGTGCAGTAGACGATCATTCCGCCGGGCTTGACCAGCTCGACGGCTTTGTCGAGCAGGCGCGTCTGAAGCGCCGTCAGCGCCACGAGATCGCGCGGCTTCTTGATCCAGGCGATATCCGGGTGACGCCGGATCGTACCCGTGGCGAGGCACGGCGCATCGACCAGAATCGCATCGAAGGGCGCCGTCTTAAAGTCCACGATATCGGCCACGGCGATACTGGCGCGCAAATTGAGCCTTGCAAAATTCGCGGCGAGCTTTTTCAATCGCTCGGCCGAGCGGTCTATCGCCGTGACCTCGGCGCCCGACGCCGCGAGTTGCGCCGCCTTGCCTCCTGGAGCGGCGCAAAAGTCAGCCACCCTGATACCGGGTCCGGCCCGTAAAAGCCTCGCCGGTAGAGCTGCCGCCGCATCCTGGACGAACCAGCGACCTTCCGTGAAGCCCGGAAGCCCAGTCACCGGCATATGCGTCCGAAGCCGCAACGAGCCCGTGGGCAAGACGTTTGCTCCGAGCCGCTCCGCCCAAATTGACGGGTCCGACAGAACCGTGAGATCCAGTGTCGGCTCCTCGCGATGGGCGGTTGCGATGGCGTGCGCCCCGGACTCGCCATAGGTCTGACGCCAGCGCTCCGCGAGCCATTCCGGCGTGTCGTGATCGAGCGGATCGCTTTCCCGCAATATTTTTTCGCGCGCGCGGATAAGATTGCGCAGGACTCCGTTAACGAGAGACGCGAAGGGCGCGCCTTTCGACTCAAGACGGCTCATGCGGACTGCAAGGTCGACGGCGGCGTGATCGGGAACGTCGAGAAAAAGAATCTGCGCCGCCGCCGCGATCAGTGTCCATTCAAGGTGGGCGGCCTGACGCGGCAGGCCTTTTTCCAAAAGCCCGGCCAGGGCGGCCTGGATCGTGCCGAGCCGGCGTAGCGCGACGGTGACAATCGAGCGCGACAAGGCGATGTCGCGCGGTTCCAAACCGCCAAGCCGCGAGAGGATCGCCGTGCCCGAAAAACATTCGTCGAGCGGATGACATCTTGCGATAATATCGCTCAGGATCGCGGCCGCTGCGATACGCGCGGCAAGACCTGGACACGTCTCGCTCTCGCGTACTCGGCTCTCCCCCAAAGCCGGCCGGGTTGGGCGGCCGTTCGAAACCTTGCGGCTACGGCGCCGGTCTGGCGGCGGACGCGGAGACGCGGTCAAAATCGAGACTCCGCTGCGAAGGCTTCGGGGATGCCCATCATGTCTCTCTCCTAGCATGAACAATTGGACTTTGCCCAGCATATGGGCGAGGATCCGGCGGGAGTAGCGATGCCTTTCGCGCCGGCGGCGCCAGGAGGATGAATATGCAACGGCCGGAAGACAAGAGAGATGGCCTCGCGGCCGGCGCGGGCCGAGGCGAATTCGGCCAAGCGGCGCGGCGGGCGCTCGCCGAGGCCAAGGAACGCCGCCGCCTCCGTGCGTCGAAAGAACCCGCTCCCCGCAAGGAAATCAACGGCCGCGACGGTCCCGAGCCGGTGCGCTACGGCGACTGGGAAGTAAGGGGTATCGCCAGCGATTTCTGAAAGCGCGGGGCGGCGCCGGCGGGGCGGCATGCCTCGCCATCGTCCAGTCGTCCGGGAAGAAACCAAGCGACGGTCCCGGCAGCGCGCAAAAAAAAGGCCCCGCGCTAGCGGGGCCGTCGTCCAAACCGTTGCTTCGTCAGTCTCTTTGGCTGCCCGTCAGGTACAGGAGCGACTGAAAGATATTGATGAAATCCAGATAGAGCCTCAAGGCGCCAGACACGGATTTCTTCGTCGCGGTCTCGTAATCGTCGCTCGCATAATACATCTCCTTGATCGACTGCGTGTCCCAGGCGGTGAGGCCGGAAAAGATCAGGACAGACAGAATCGACAGGGCGAATTGGAACCCGGTGCTCTGCAAGAACAGATTGACCACCATCGCGATCACGAGGCCAAAGAGGCCCATCACCATGAACGCTCCCATCGGCCCCAGGTCACGCCGCGTCGTGTAGCCGTAAAGGCTCAAGCCGCCGAAGGCCGCCGCGGTCACGAAAAAGGCGTTCGCGACCGATGTCCCGGTATAGACAAGCAAGATGGTCGAGAGAGACAACCCCATCGTCGCCGCGAAAGCAAGAAACACGCCGCGCGCGGTCGAAGCCGAGATCTGGTTGATACGGAACGAGAAAAAGAACACGAAGGCGAGCGGCGCCAACATCATCACCCACTTCAGCGGCGATGTATAAAGCGTCACGCCAAACGAGGTCAGCAGCAGATGCCGCCCGGCCGGCACGCCTAGCGCGGGGTCGGTCGTGACCGCGAGCATATGGACGCCCAGCGCCACCGCGCCGGTGAGCGCCAAGCCGACCACCATGTTGTTGTAGACGCCCAGCATATACGAGCGCAGGCCCTGATCGATTTCGGCGCGACCGGCCCGGGTTGCGCCTTGCCCCCAGCGGGTACTAGCGTTGCGATCGAAGTCGGACATATTTTCCTCTAAGCGTTGTGGAGGCTTGACCGCCTCCGGCCGCTGCCCTCGCGGGATCAGCGTCGCCCCTAATATGGCGCAACCACGCGGTCCGCACAAGGGCGCGCCATCATGAATGTCGGTAGCACATGATCATGGTAAGTTTCCTCCCCTTTGGGGTTGGAATGCGCCGGACTGAAGCCAGACCGGGTGTGCGGAAGATCACGTTTTTGAGCATTTTAGCCGCTACGAGGCGGCGGAGTTCAGCCAGGTGGAAGCAGCAGAGCTGCTGGGGTTGGCGAGCGGACGTTCCGGCGCTGGCGTCAGCGCTACGAGGAGGAGGGCGAGCCTGGTCTGGTGGACCGGCGGCTTGGCAAGGAGTCCGGCAAGCGGGCCTTTGCACCGGGAACGGGGCAATCGCATTTCAAGGTCGTGAGCAAGGACCAGACCAAGGGCTCGCCGCGTTCAAAATTCAAAAAAGCCGCCTGGAACGACCGGTTACCTGACGCCTACTTTCTCGGTGGCGCCGGGGTTGCGGCGATGGTGCGAGTGAGTGTTTCGTGCGGGCCGATCGCGCGTCCGCCCTCGGCATTGATGAGCTGATGAAATGGCGATCTTCGTCGCTTTCGTGCAAAAATGCCATGACTTGCGGACTTGGATGCGGTTGGGCGGCTTCGGAAATCACGTTGGTGTCGACGAGAAAGTTCACGGCAGGGTCTCCCGCGCTTCGTCCGTCAATCGTTCCAAATCG
This sequence comes from Beijerinckiaceae bacterium, assembly GCA_052386575.1. Classification (GTDB taxonomy): domain Bacteria; phylum Pseudomonadota; class Alphaproteobacteria; order Rhizobiales; family Beijerinckiaceae; genus Methylocapsa. The sequence goes on along the minus strand of JBQTKC010000394.1, from coordinate 4,228 downwards.
AGGCCAGCGCCTCTCAAGGGCGAGGCGAGAAGGAATTCGGCGAGCGAGCCGGAACGGGCGGTTTTCCTTTCCCACTCCTCGATAGAGACCAAGACTGCTGTCGAGCGGCCGTTCTTGGCGATGATCTGCGGGCCGTCGCGGCGCGCCTTCTCGAGGACCTCGGAAAGCCGCGCCTTGGCGGTTGCGACGGTCCAGCTGGTGTTAGGATGGGGCATGCGGAAATCCAACCATAGTCATGATAGACATTATGACTACAATTCTTTCGCGGCCCGCGTTCAAGAGGGACGCCTTTTCCAATTTAGGCGGACGTAAAAAATCCTCTTAACGCACGCCTATCGAAACACGATCCGCCCCTCCACCTTCGCATCGATAAGTTTCAATGCCTCGGCATAGTCGATCACATCGAGGGCGACGAGCCTTGTGCCGGAATCCGCGCTCATTTGGGTCTTGCCCGCGAGCATCCCGTAGCCGTCGCCGCCCCGCGCCAAAAAATCGTTGGTCGCAAGCTTGTAATCGCGGGAGGCGTCAAGCGCTTCGCCATTGACCATAACCGTCTTCACCCGCGTGCCAGGCGCCGCCGCCGGATCGGCGACGATCGCGAGCCCGGAGACCTGCGGAAACCGCCCCGCCAAGCGCTCGATCTGAGAAAACCCGTTTTCGAGCGCTTCCAGAATGGCCTTGCCCGGAACAATTGTCAGCATGGTCTTGTTGCCGAAGGGGAGTTCGTCGAGGATATCGCGCTTTAAGATTTTGGTCCCCGCCGGATAGAATTTGTTGCCTCTGATGCCGCCGCCATTGATGATCGCGATATCCGCCTGCGCGGCCTTGCGGAGCACATCGGCGACGAGATTGCCGATCGCGGATTCGCCCGAGCGGACGGCCGCTGTGCGGCTGTCGAGGGGCGCGGCAAGGGTCGCGATCTCGACATCGAACCGCTTCGCCAGCCCCGCTTGGTAGTCGTGGACCTTGGCAAGCATCGAAGGATCGGGATCGATCATTGCCGTATCGACGACGCGAAAGTTGGGCCACCATGGAAGCGGCCCGCTCGCTTCGTCGCGCGTCCTCGCGACATCGACATCGACGACCGTGACATAATTTGCGTCCTGCTCGGATTCGAAAAACGCTGTGCGGCCATCGAATTCGATATGCAAATCGTGATTATGGCCCGACAGGATGAGATCGACGGCGTGCGTATTCATCAAGGCGGCGCCCGCCGTTTTGCCGGCATGGACGATGGCGATGACGAGATCGGCGCCTGCGGCGCGCGCGCTTTTGGCGCCCGCGAGCACCGCAGGAATAGCCGGCGCGAATTCGAGATCGCCGGGACGCGACGCGCTAGGCGTGTCTTCATAGGCGGCGCCAATGAGCGCGAGCTTTTGACCCGCCGCCTCGAGTAAAATCTGATCCTGATGGCCGGGCAGCCTCTGCCCCGTGGCATCCCTGAGATTGGCGGCGAGAATCGGAAAACGGGCCACTCCCATCCGCTCGAAATAAATATCCTTGCCAAAATCGAACTCGTGGTTGCCGGGAACGAAAACATCGAGCCCCACATCGTTGAAGAGATCGATCATATGCGCGCCTTGGTCGAAGCTCGACAACAGGCTCGGCGATAATGTATCGCCAGCATGGACGCAAAGAAGGTGGCGGTCTTCGGCGAGCGCCTTCGCCCGCTCCGCCTTCACCACGGCCGCGAAACGCGCCATGCCGCCGCGCCGGTCCTTGTTTTCGCCGATCCGGTAAACGTCATTGACCAGAAGAAAAGAGACGCGGGCTGACGTGGCGCCGGAGGCAGCACGTGTGCCTTTTGCGGCGATGCTCGCGCCGGCGGCGAGCATGGACGCCAAGGTCTGGCGGCGGGAGAGTTTTCGCATGGCATGCCTCGGGCGCGTGTTCGAGCCAACGCGCTATATACCAAGTGGCGCTCACGCCAAGGCGTAACATCCAGCATAGCCTTCCGGGACCTCGACCGGGTTGGCGACAACCGAGGCAAGCGCGGGCAAAATGCAATTGGGTTCGGGACGAAGCATGTAGCCATCCTCGGTCAATTCGACCGAGAAGTCCTTCAGATGCGTCGAAATTCCGGCGCCAATGGCTTTTAGAGCAGCTTCCTTGCATGTCCAGATTTTATAAAAGGACAAAAGCAGCATCCCGTTCGCAAGGCCTTCGAGAGAGCGATACTCGGCGTCCGAAAAGAACGACCGCGCCAAGTTTAGCTCGCCGTCCGCCGGGCGCATGAATTCGATGTCCACCCCGATATCGCGGCTGCCGGAGAATCCGATCAATGCCCAGCGCCGCGAATGGGAAACATTGAAATGCGGCCCGCTGGTCCCTGCCAGGCCGGGCTTTCCGTAAGGCCCTTGTGCGAATGCGATCTCGTCCGCCGGGACGCCTGTAGCCTCGCTCAGGAGGCAACGCAATGTTCCGCGCGTAAGAGCGAAAAGCGCCCGGTCTTCCGCGCGGCGAAACCGGTTCGCCCGGTCCTTTTCGCCGCGCGCGAGAGTGTTCCATAATTGCTCCGGAACCCCCAGCCCGGCGGGGCCAACGAGCCACAGCGCGACATCCGCGCCGCATGGAAAGGTCAATCGCTTGAGGGGTGGCGCGTAATTCTCTGCCATGTACGGCCCAGAATAGACAAGTGCGCTGGCCGCTTCAAATGAAGCTTTCGTCATATTGCCGCATCGTCATATTGAATCCGTGCGGGGAACGAAATCTGGCTCCGGTCCAAATTGCGCTTACTTATTGACGCGGCCTCTTGCGCCCGCACGGCGAGGAGAAGCACGTTTCCGCGGCCCGAGGGGGGCGGGTTGCGTCTCATAAAGCCCGCGGTCGACGCCGCAACTTTCCAAGTAACGCTTTCGGCGCGCGTTTATGCCGCATTGCTGCCGGTTGCGCTCGATGGGCGTTTGTGGTCTTGAACCCGCGAACCCGGCGCCTCGAAGTTTTTGGAAGAAATGCAAGGGCGCGCCATGCTGGCTTTGGCCCGAGCGCGGCTCTTGGAGGTTTACGCGGCCAGCCGCGAGGCTCATCGAAACCTTCGGTACGGCTTATCATCAAACAAGTTGGGGGCATTAAGACCAAGTGCTCGCGCAACATGATAAGCTCACAAATTCGACTTCCGTCGCGACCTCGTGCATTGAAACGGTCCAAATGAGTTTCGTCGCCAAAAACAGCAGCGTCCTTGCCAAAACTCTCCCGGTTTCGATCGCAAGCCCTTCGGGTTATTTCGCGCTCCTAAAACCGCGCGTCATGTCGCTGGTGATGTTTACCGCGTTCACCGGGGTTTTGATCGCGCCTTCGCACGTCAATCCGGTGATTGGGTTTGCCTCGCTGCTCGCCATTGCGGCCGGGGCGGGCGCGGCGGGCGCCCTCAACATGTGGTATGACGCCGATATCGACGCGTTGATGCGGCGGACGCAAAACCGTCCGATTCCGGCGGGCACAATGAGCAAGGAGGACGCGCTCGGTTTTGGCATGGTCCTTGCCGTTCTTTCGGTCATGACCTTGGGCATCGTCGCCAATTGGCTCGCCGCCGCGCTTCTAAGCTTCACCATCTTTTTCTACGTCGTCATCTACACGATGTGGCTCAAGCGCTTGACCCCACAGAACATCGTGATCGGAGGCGCCGCCGGGGCGTTGCCGCCGATTGTCGGCTATGCCGCGGCCACCGGGCAAATAAGCTTAGCCAGCATCGCGCTTTTCGCCATTATCTTCGTTTGGACGCCGCCGCATTTCTGGGCGCTCGCTCTCGTGCGGGCCGACGAATATGGGCGCGCCGGGGTTCCGATGCTCCCCAACGTCAAGGGAGCCGATCGCACGCGCCGCGATATCCTCTTCTACACTTTCCTTCTCGCTCCGCTTGGCATTGCACCATGGCTTATCGGCTTTGCCTCATTGGCTTATGGTGTTTTCGCTCTCGTTCTTGGCGCGCTCATGCTGCTGTTTTCGGCGCGGGTCTATTATCATCGGACGGGCCCCAACGCCGATCGATGCGCGATGCAGTTGTTTGGCTTTTCGATCCTTTATCTTTTCCTGGTTTTCGCCGCGATCGCCGGCGAGCAGCTTGTTGCCATTTTATACCAAATCCCGTTGTGAATGACTCTCGCGTCATGCCCGGCCTTGAGCCACAGCTGTCCGGTTGGTTTTGGCTGGACAAGGCGCATGGCATTGATTCAACTCGGTTCGGAAGATTTAGCGAATCATTCGGACACGAAAAAGGATCAACGCCATG
>JBQTKC010000393.1:0-8231 GCA_052386575.1 Beijerinckiaceae bacterium | reverse complement strand
GGCGCGTCGATATTTCCGGGGCGCCGCGGCCGGAACCCGCCGGTGGCGTCGTGATCAGGTGGCAGGCGCGCGCTCTGTCCGAAAAAATCGACCGGCAGCACACCCATCGCGGCGCCGGGCGCTCGGTCGCCGCGATGGCGGCCGTGCTTGCCCACGAAATCAAGAATCCGCTGTCTGGGATCAGAGGGGCCGCGCAACTTCTCGAAGCCGAAGCGGCCGACCCTGATCGCATCCTGACCAGACTGATTTGCGAGGAGACCGACCGGATCGTAAAACTTGTCGACCGGATGAGCGCATTTTCGGAGGAGCGGCCCGCCGGGCGCGAAAAAGTCAATATCCATGCCGTGCTTGACCACGTCAAGAAGGTGTCAAAGGCCGGGTTCGCGCGCCATATCCGCTTTCACGAAAACTACGATCCCTCGCTTCCCGCGGTTCTCGGCAACAAGGACCAGCTCATTCAGGTTTTCCTCAATCTGGTCAAAAACGCCGCCGAGGCGATTGGCGAGTCAAGAGGTGACGGCGACATCGAATTAACAACCGCCTTCCGTCCCGGCGTGCGCCTCCAGCTTCAAGGCGCGAAGGCCCCGGTGAGCCTGCCGCTTGAATTTTGCGTGCGCGACAATGGTCCAGGCGTCGCGCCGGAACTGTTGCCCTATCTTTATGATCCCTTCGTCACCACGAAAGCGGCCGGAACTGGCCTGGGGCTTGCATTGGTTGCTAGGATTGTTGGCGATCACGGCGGGACCATAGAATGCGAATCCTTTCCCCGCCGCACCACGTTCCGGGTTTTAATGCCCATGTATGCGCCGGCCGGGTCGTGAGGCGCGGCGCTCGCTCGCCGGAGCTAGGAAACCAAGCAGGACTTTGGAATCCGGCAGGTGCGAGCCGTTTCCGCCGCGAGGCAAGGTGAAGGTTGATGACCACCGGGAATATTCTTATCGCCGACGACGATTCAGCCATTCGGACGGTCCTCAGCCAGGCTTTGTCGCGCGCGGGCTATGACGTGCGGACGACCGCGAACGCAGCAACGCTTTGGCAATGGGTCCAGTCGGGCGAAGGCGATCTCGTCATCACCGATGTCGTCATGCCGGACGAAAACGCCTTCGAGCTGCTGCCGAAGATGAAAAAAATGCGGCCGAATCTGCCAATCATCGTGATGAGCGCGCAGAACACATTCATGACCGCGATCAAGGCCTCCGAGCGTGGCGCGTATGACTATCTGCCGAAGCCTTTCGACTTGCGGCAACTGGTTTCGATCGTCGGGCGTGCGATGTCTGAGCCTAAAAACCGGGTCCGCGCCGCGCCCAACGCGGACCTCGAGGGGATGCCGCTCGTCGGGCGCTCTCCCGCCATGCAGGAAATCTACCGTGCGTTGGCGCGCCTGATGCAGACAGATCTCACGGTTATGATCACCGGCGAATCCGGCACCGGCAAGGAGCTTGTCGCGCGCGCGCTGCATGACTACGGCAAACGCAAGAAAGGCCCGTTCGTCGCCATCAACATGGCGGCAATTCCTCGCGATCTCATCGAGAGCGAATTGTTTGGCCACGAAAAAGGGGCGTTCACCGGCGCCAATCAGCGTTCCGCCGGGCGCTTCGAGCAGGCCGAGGGAGGCACCCTCTTTCTCGATGAGATCGGCGACATGCCGATGGAGGCGCAGACCAGGCTCCTGCGGGTGCTGCAACAAGGCGAATATACGACCGTTGGCGGCCGCAGCGCGATCAAGACAAATGTCCGCATCATCGCCGCGACCAATAAGGATTTGGGCGGGCTGATCCGCCAAGGCCTCTTCCGCGAGGATCTGTTTTTCCGGTTGAACGTCGTCCCATTGCGGCTGCCGCCGTTGCGCGAACGCATCGAGGATATCGGCGATCTCGCGCAGCATTTCTTCGTGCTCGCCGCCGCCGAAGGCTTGCCGCTCAAGCGGATCGAACCCGAGGCCCTGGAGCGCCTCAAGCGCTATCGCTGGCCGGGCAATATCAGGGAGCTCGAAAATCTCACGCGCCGGCTCGCCGCGCTCTATCCGCAAGAAGCCGTCACGGCGCAATTGGTGGACATGGAGCTTGGCGTCGATGCGCCGGCGATCGCGCCGCATTTTCCGGCAGCGCTGGAACCGGAGCAACGGCCGTCAGTCGAGCAAGGGGGTCGCCCGACGCTTGCCGGCGCGGTAGAACACCATCTCTCCGATCTTTTCCAGCACCACGGCGCTGGCCTGCCGCCTCCCGGACTCTATTACAGGGTCTTGCGAGAAATCGAACATCCGTTGATTTCCGCGGCGCTCGCCGCGACGCGGGGCAATCAGATCAAGGCCGCCGAACTGTTGGGGCTGAACCGGAATACGTTGCGCAAGAAGGTTCGCGATCTCGACATCAGGTGGATGGGCTCGCCGCGCTAGGCAATATTGCGCCAGGCCCGTGCTCGTTTCACTGATTGGACCATGACCACGTTTGCGATACATTAATTCGTAAGTGCCGCGAAGGTCGCAACCGCGGGGGATAGGACAATTGACCGCAGTACCAGGAAGATACCGCCCGTAGGAAAAGTCAAAATTTTTGCTTTTTCCTTGAGCGCGTGATCGCGCAATATATTTACCCAAACGTGTTCTGAGCCTCTCTTGTGCGATGTTCCATGGAGCCTGCGTGGAGACAATTTGCTGTTGTCTGTCCGCTTGACACCCAAAAGCTCTCGCGACGAAATCTGCGGCATTGAGCAATTTGCCGATGGCCGCGCGGTTTTGAAAGTGCGCGTCCGCGCCGCTCCCGAAGGCGGCAAGGCGAACGAGGCACTTGTGCGCCTGCTTGCCAAAGTGCTCCGCATACCAGCGGGGGCCGTAAGCATCGAGGCTGGCGTAAGCAGCCGCCTGAAGACCGTGCGTCTTGCGGGCGACAGCAGAAGTTTGGCCGCCGGTCTGGAGTGTTTGGGGTCATCCCGTTAAGCCGTGCTGACGGTTTCGATCCATAGTTTTGCGGCGGCAATACAGCGCATAAGGAGAATTGCCTTGGCTCGTAAACGTGGCGATGCGGCGCAATTCTCCGTGCCAGCTGATACGCGCGAGACAAGGTTGCGCCGGCTACAGCGTTCGCGGTCGTGATCGATAGGCTTGCCGGTCGATCTCAGCGGAATTGATCGCTCGATGTCGCGCCGGATTTCACCGCTCTCTTGACCCCAGATTACCAGTGCACTACTTGGAGCTTCATGAAGATCCCTACATTAATTCGTAAGTGCCGCGAAGGTCGCAACCGCGGGGATAGGACAATTGACCGGAGTACCTAGCACATACCGCCCGTAGGTTAAGTCAAAATTTCGGATTGAGTTTATTTGCTGAAGTCCGTCTGGATGATTTATCTGCACGGTGTAATGACCTTTGGCATCTGTACGTGCGGTAATCACAGGGTTGGTATTATTGATGTCGCCGTTTCTCCATATGGACCCTGTAGGCGACACAAGCACAATCTGCATTGCCGCGGGTTTGGCCAATACGTTCGTAGCTTGATAGGAAACCTCAAGCCGCAGACATTCATTTGCATCGGCATAAATCTCAGCGGTAAACGGTATCGCGTCACCGAAGTTATTGCGTTGGCTCTTGCCACTGATAGAAACCGCTCCACAATTCAATACATCGCAGTTGTCTACCCGGCCGTCGTAGACCAGCGTTTTCAATTGTGGCGGGTTCGTTGCCCTGCCTACCGTATTTGTCTGTTGTAAGGTCTGGTGTCCGCCGCCAATCCCTCTTGCTTTGGCAACCGCCGTGAATAAGGCGAGCGGCAACGCGATCATGGACGCAAATATAACTACATTTCCGACGCGCGAGTATCGGGACGGCATTTTTGCTTCCTCCATTAGTTGGATTTTCCCAGACGGTCCATTATCGGTAAAAATGTTTATCGAGGGTGGCCGGACCAACGAAATCCCACCATATCCCGCGGATTCAAGCACCCCCCATTTGTAGGGTGCGCGAACTGCAAAGGCTGCTCTGGCAACAAGGCAAGCAGCCTGGCGTGGCGTGGCCAAGAGTTTGCGCCGCCAATCGCAGGCCCTGCCGTTTAGCGATGGGCGGTCATTCGGCCCCCGAAATGTCGCAATCCTGCAACAGCGTGATATTATGGCAACGTGGTTCACCTTGTTGCATATCGCGCGCGGTGCCTAACCGACCTCTTCTTTTTGCCGGCAACCATGGGAATGCAAAAATTATCGTGGCGGGCTTTGGCCGGAAAAAATAACCATTCCCGGTTTGCGGCCCGGTTCGGTCCCGTGGCCGTTGTCCTTGCCCTCTTCATCGGGCTCGTCAGTTTTCTGATTTTCTCCGGCTATACGCCGATCGCGCCGACAGACTCCGTCGTGCTCGGGCTGTTTGCCGCCAATATCCTTGGCATTCTCCTTGTCTTCGGTTTCGTCCTCGCCGAGGCCTATGCGCTCTTCAAGGCGCGCCGGGCGGGCGTCGCCGGGGCGGAATTGCATATTCGCGTCGTCGGGCTTTTTTCAATCATTGCCGCCGCCCCAGCCCTGCTGATGGCATGGGTCGGTTCGGTGACGCTGGAACGCACTCTTAATCCGGCCTTCATGCAAGAGGGACGCGGCTTCGTGCAAAACACGATCGACGCGGCACGTTTGTTTCGCGATGGTCAGTGCTCGTCGCTGGTTCGGGAGGCAGGCCTCACGGCTCTCGATCTCGACCATGGCGGCAAGCTAATGTTCGAGGTGGACCGGCCGCTGTTTCGAGATTTTTTCGCATCGCGGGCACGGTTTCTTGGCTTCACCGCAGCAGCTCTTATGAAGTCCGACGGCACGGTGGTCGAGCGCGTGGATACAGGCGCCGTGATTGGCAATGCCGTTGTCAGGCCCGAGCCGAGCGATTTCGATGACGCAAGAAAGAACGAGGTCACCTGCCTGATCCTCAAAACAGGCCCAACCTTCGTTGTCTTGCGGACGCTCAACTCCTTCCAAGACACGTTTTTGTATGCGGCGCGGCCAGTCGATCCATTCACGGTGGAGTTTCCGCGCCAGGCTGCCAAGCTCGTCGCGCTCTATGATGATTTCGAGGCTCACCGGCGGGGCATAAGGATCGCTTTCGCGACCATGTTCGTCCTGATCGCCCTCATCATGCTTTTGTCCGCGACATGGCTCGGTCTTTCCTTCGCCGGCAGTCTCGTGGCGCCGATAAGGCGCCTGATCGCGGCGGCCGATGAGGTCGCTTCCGGCAATCTCCACGTACAGGTCGCGGTGCATAAGTCGGAAGGCGACCTTGCTCACCTCGGCGAAACCTTCAACAAAATGACTTCGGAACTGGGCCTGCAGCAGCACCGGCTGGTCGCCGCGAGCAAGCTCATCGACGAGCGGCGTCTGTTCACCGAGGCTGTTCTCTCCGGGGTTCCGGTCGCGGTGGTGGGCGTCGGACCAAAAGACGAAATTACCGTGCTTAATCCGTCCGCCGAAAAATTGTTCCCGCAAAGCGGCGAAACGGCGGCACGGATCGCGGGTCAATCAATCGCAGCCGTGCTGCCGGAACTAGCAGATATGATGGCCGGCGCGCGGTCCGGTCAATCGCTTCTGGTCCAAGGACAAATTTCGCTCTCCCGCGGCGGCCTCGATCGTCTTTTCAACGTAAGCATCACCAGCGAGCCGAGCGAGCGCGCCGACAAGAGCTATGTCGTGACGCTCGACGATATAACCGACCTCGTGACTGCGCAGCGGACGGCGGCCTGGGCCGATGTCGCCCGCCGGATCGCCCATGAAATCAAAAATCCCCTGACCCCGATCCAGCTCTCCGCGGAGCGGTTGAAACGCAAATATGGGCGCTTGATCGCGCAAGACCGCGACATTTTCGATCAGTGCATCGATACCATCGTCCGTCAAGTCGACGACATCAAACGCATGGTGGATGAATTTTCGTCTTTCGCGCGGATGCCGAAACCCCGCTTCGAAAGCGGCGACCTTGGCGAATGCGTCGGTCAGGTCCTATTCCTGATGCGGGTCGCGCATCCCAGCATCGTGTTTGAAGACCGGCTGCCGCAGGGCCAAATCATTGTCCCGTTCGACCGGCGGCTTTTGGCCCAAGCCTTGACGAACATCGTCAAGAACGCGACCGAAGGAATTGCCGCGCGGACGAGCGAGACCGGCTTCCAGGGGAAAATTACCGTGGCGGTCGCGGTGGCCGGGCGCGCCGTCACTATCGACATCATCGACAATGGCAACGGCTTTCCCAAGGAGAACCGGCAAAGGCTCCTCGAACCCTACGTGACGACGCGGGTGGGGGGGACGGGTCTCGGTCTCCCGAACGTCGCCAAAATACTCGCCGAACATGGCGGCGGCCTCGAATTGAGGGATTCGCCACATGGGCGCGGCGCCTGGGTCAGGCTATTTTTTCCTTTGGGACACGATGTTGGCGGGCACGATCATCCCGGCGATTCTGACAAAACCATGCCTGCCGAAGCCGGAAAGGGAGGGTGAAGAGATTCATGGCGAGCGATATTCTGATAGTCGACGACGAAGCCGACATTCGTGAAATTGTTTCCGGCATATTGGCGGACGAAGGCCACGGCACCCGCACGGCCAAGAATTCCGACGAGGCTTTGGCCGCGATTAGCGCGAGACGCCCAACCCTCGTCTTTCTCGACATTTGGCTACAAGGCTCGAGACTTGACGGCCTGCAGTTGCTGAAGATCGTCAAGGAGCAGAATCCGAGGCTTCCGGTCGTTATGATATCCGGTCACGGCAATATCGAAACGGCGGTCTCCGCGATCAAGCTCGGCGCCTATGATTTCATCGAGAAGCCGTTTAAGGCGGACCGCCTGGTGCTGGTCGCGGAACGCGCGCTCGAAGCCTCGCGGCTGAAGCGCGAGGTCATCGAGTTGCGCACAAGGGCCGGCGGAGGCAACCGGATCGTCGGCAAATCCATCGTGATCAACCAGTTGCGGCAGGTCATCGAGCGCGTCGGGCCGGCCAATTCGAGGGTTCTGATCACCGGCTCGCCCGGGGCGGGCAAGGAACTCGCCGCCCGCTGCATCCATGATGCGTCGGGCCGCGCGGACGGCCCCTTCGTCACCATCAATTCGGCGACGATCGCGCCGCAAACGATGGAAATGGAATTATTTGGAGCCGAAGCCAAGGAGGGAAGCGGCCGCAAGGTTGGTGCGCTCGAGGAAGCGCACGGAGGCACGCTCTACCTCGACGAAATCGCCGATATGCCCAAGGAGACCCAGGGCAAGATCCTGCGGGTGCTGGTCGAGCAGAGGTTTCTCCGTGTCGGTGGCGCGACCCGCGTTCATGTCGACGTCCGCATCATTTCATCGAGCTCGCGCGATCTCGCGGCATTGATCGCCGATGGTTTGTTCCGCGAGGATCTTTTCCATCGTCTCGCCGTCGTGCCGGTTCGCGTCCCGTCGCTCAGCGAACGCCGAGAGGATATCGCCGAACTCATCGCTTTTTTCATGGAGCAGCTGTCGGTAACAACTGGAATGCCGCGGCGGTTGATCGCCGACGACGCGATGGCGGTACTGCAATCGCACGATTGGCCCGGCAATATAAGGCAGTTGCGCAACAACGTGGAGCGGTTGATGATCCTCGCCTCCGGCGATCCGGAGGTAGCGGTGAGCGCGGCCATGCTGCCCTCCGAGATCGGCGCGCTCGTTCCTTCGACCCCGAATGGCCCCGGCGGTGAAAAGTTGATGAATCTTCCGTTGCGGGAAGCGCGCGAAGTCTTCGAGCGGGAATATTTGGTCGCCCAGATCAATCGCTTCGGAGGCAACATTTCGCGCACCGCCGAATTCGTCGGCATGGAGCGCTCGGCCCTGCATCGCAAGCTAAAATTGCTGCAGGTCGACTGAACCGGTTCCGCGGCCATGACTAGGCAAGACCAAAAAACGCGATAGCGTTTGAACGAAATCCACCCTCTCCCGCTCGCAAGGAGGATGCGGCGAATTGCACTGCGTGCCGGGCGCGGCGCCCCACAAACGGGGGGTGCGGAGATAACAGTTTTCTGAAATCAATCCGGCCGAGCGAGTTGAATGTCACTAAATTTCGCTCCCAGCACGCGCATTGCAATTGGCTCGATCGATGAAGCTTGTACATGTCGCGGGGAACGCGCGCCGGTGCATTCTATGCTGTATGCGGGCGCTCCAAATTAGCGTATCTTTGTCCGATGACGGCACGCCGCCTTGCCATGTCGAATTACGCCGCCCCGACGATCGATACCGTCTCACCCCTTTCCGCACCTTGATCCGCCGCGCCGCGAG
>JBQTKC010000392.1:0-4336 GCA_052386575.1 Beijerinckiaceae bacterium | reverse complement strand
ACGAGGCAAAATGAGCGGCTGACGGCAACGAAATCTTGTTCGCGATCAGTGCCATAGCCGTCGCGAGCCCCCGCGCGCGGCAACCAAACGCCGATCATGCAAAGCCCGGAAATTATGCAAAGCTCTCATGGGGCTCAATTGGTAAGCTTTTCAAATGGCGAACAGGCGCTGGTAAAGAGGGATTTCCTAGAGTTTTTTGAAGTTATGTTCTCGATGATATGCAATCCATGCGAAACGAATATTCGTTATGGGAGCGCGATAATCGGCCTTAATATCTTGCAGGACTTTCTGTTGTCTGGAATAAGTTCAATTATAGTTCAATAGACATATTCGACTTTCAGGGCACAACACGATGAATTTGGTACCATAATCGTAACAGACATAGCCATAAGAATATAAGTGGTAGCAGCCTTGTCATGCGGGCCGCTTCTTCTGCTCCTTTACCGTATGCATATGGTCTGCGGTGTTCAATGCCACTGTCATCTGCATACTGTTTTTCGCCCTGTACGAAAACGCGAACCGGCAATCTTTCGAAGTGGATATCCTACCGCGCCCACCATTTCTCCAGCGGCGCGATTTTTGGCGCCGATTGCTCGATGACGTGCGCCACGGAAAAAAGCGTTTCCTCGTCAAACGCGCGGCCAATCACTTGCAGCCCCAGGGGCAACCCCTCGGCGGAAAGGCCCGCAGGGACAGCGATGCCCGGAAGCCCGGCCATATTCACGGTCACCGTAAAAATGTCGTTGAGATACATTTCGACCGGATCGCTTGACCCCTTTTCGCCGACGCCGAAGGCGGCGGACGGTGTCGCCGGGGTCAGGATCGCATCGATGCCGCTTGCAAAGGCAGCTTCGAAATCGCGCTTGATCAGCGTTCTGAGCTTTTGCGCGCGGACATAATAGGCGTCGTAATAACCGGCCGAAAGCACATAAGTGCCAATCATGATCCGCCGTCTGACCTCCTTGCCAAAGCCCGCCGCCCGCGTTCTTTCATACATGTCGACGATGTCTTTGCCTTGCACGCGAAGCCCGTAGCGCACGCCATCGTAGCGGGCGAGATTCGACGAGGCTTCGGCCGGTGCCACGATATAATAGGCAGGCAAGGCGTAGCGCGTGTGCGGCAGCGAGATATCGGCAATTGCCGCGCCGGCCGCCTTCAGCCATTCGATCCCCTGCCCCCACAGCGCTTCGATTTCGGCCGGCATGCCCTCGCGGCGGTATTCTTTCGGGATTCCTATTTTTAGGCCTTTGACGCCGCGCCCCACGGCAGCCTCGAAATCCGGCACCCGCATATCGGCGGAGGTCGTGTCCCTCGGGTCATGGCCCGCCATCGAACGCAGCAGGATCGCGGCGTCGCGCACCGTCCGCGCAATGGGACCCGCCTGATCGAGCGAGGACGCAAAGGCGACGATTCCCCAACGCGAGCAGCGCCCATAAGTCGGCTTGATTCCCACGGTTCCGGTAAACGCCGCGGGCTGGCGGATCGAGCCGCCGGTGTCGGTCGCCGTCGCGCCGCAACAGAGCTTTGCTGCCACCGCCGCCGAAGAGCCTCCCGACGAGCCGCCTGGTACAATTTTCGCGTTCGAGCCGCGCCGCCGCCAGGGCGAAATCACCGGGCCGAAATACGAGGTCTCGTTCGACGAGCCCATCGCGAATTCGTCGAGATTGAGTTTGCCGAGCATCACCGCGCCGTCGCGCCAGAGATTGGCGGTGACGGTCGATTCATATGGCGGCACGAAACCTTCCAAAATATGGCTGCCCGCCGTGGTCTGCACGCCCTCGGTGCAATAGAGGTCCTTGATGCCAAGCGGAATGCCTTCGAGCGGCCCGGCGCCGCCCTTGCCGATCCGCGCGTCGGAGTTATGGGCCATGGCAAGCGCCTTCTCCGGCGTCTCGACGATAAAGGCGTTTAGCGCCCGCGAGGTTTCGATGGCGTCGATATGCGCGCGCGCGAGCTCGACGGCGGAAAATTGCTTTTGCTGGAGGCCGTCCCTCGCGCGGGCGAGCGTTAGCTCGGTGAGACCGGTCATTGTCCCGCTCACTCCACGACCTTGGGGACGACAAAAAAATGATCGTTGGAGACCGGCGCGTTGGCGACGATCTTTTCCGGGATAGAGCCGTCCGTCACGACGTCAGTGCGTTTTTTCATCGGCATCGGGATCACCGACGTCATCGGCTCCACGCCTTCGACGTCGACGGTTCCCAATTCCTCGACGAAGGCGAGGATTGCGTTGAGCTCGCCTTGCAGATGCGGAACGTCCGCTTCGACAACCTTGATCCGCGCGAGATGCGCGATGCGCCGCACGGTAGCGGAATCGACGGACATGAATGCTCCCTTGCGGCTTGGGTGAAACGAGCTCGCTATAGCACCTCGGCCTTGGCGCAAGCAAACCGCGGCGGCGGGCCTCACGCTGAGCGGAAGGAAGCCCGAGGTTCCATTGTGAGCGTAGCGTTTTTCGTAGCAAACGCATTGGAAGCGGGCGACTGGAGACAGATCGCGAAGCGATCGTCTGGAAGCGCACAACGCTGGCTTTTGTGCAATCGTACTTTTATTGCGCGTGGAAAGGTACGAAGACGGGTTTTGGAGGAACGGAATATCGCGATAAGTTTAAGCCGTTTCCCGTGCGGTTTTTTTGTTGGGGCATGGCTGGCAGGTTTTGCTCGATCATTTGCGCGGGACGCCAGTCCTGCCTTGGCGCGGTCCAGGTGAAGGTTACCCAAAAGAGTGCGAGTTTTTGTCGCTACGCGTCCGTCAAAATTTTTTCGAGACGCCCGATCCGCGCGCCACACAAGCCCCTAGCGGCGCCGGGAATTCATCAAAACGCCATTGAGGATCGATGGAACGGTTCACTGGCAATCTTCCGGCCTCGACAGAGTCATGCTCTCGATCACTATGATGGCCCTGCCCACCGCCTTCGTCATGGTGCTTGTCACCGTCGGCTTCAACGCGTCTTAGTCCCTTCGCACACCTGCGGCATGATGACCTCGCGGCGCTGCCGCCGCGGCAACGGCGCACGCTTTTCTTTCGGCCTGTCGGCATGAACGGGGGGTGAACGCGCTAACTAATCCTTGCCCACAACCGAAATATCCGGCGCGGCCGGATGTTTCATGCCGATGACATGGTATCCGGCGTCGACATGCAGGATTTCGCCAGTGATACCACGCGCCATCGGCGAAAGGAGAAAGGCGGCGCTCTCGCCGACCTCCTCGATCGTCACCGTGCGCCGCAGCGGGGAATTATATTCGTTCCACTTTAAAATATAGCGGAAATCGCCAACGCCCGAGGACGCCAATGTTTTGATTGGCCCGGCCGAGATGGCATTGACCCTAATGTTGCGCTCGCCGAGATCGGCGGCAAGATAGCGCACGCTCGATTCGAGCGCTGCCTTGGCGAGCCCCATGACGTTATAGTGCGGCATCCATTTTTCCGCCCCATAATACGTCAAGGTTAGCATGGCGCCGCCGCTTGGCATCAGCTTTTCGGCGCGCTGCGCCACCGCGGTAAAGGAATAGCACGAAACTAGCAGCGTGTTCGTAAAATTTTCCGCGGTCGTCTCAATGTACCTGCCGGTCAGCTGATCCTTGTCGGAGAAAGCAACGCAGTGCACGACGAAGTCGAGAGCTCCCCAAAAGCGATCGATTTCCGCGAATACCGCATTCAAGGCCGCCGTGTCGGTGACATCGCAATCGCCCACAACTTTGGCGCCGAGTTCCTGGGCCAATGGCCGGACCCGTTTCTCAAGCGATTCGCCCTGAAAGGTGAAGGCGAGTTCGGCGCCCGCCTCATGGGCGGCCTTGGCGATCCCCCAGGCAATCGACCGGCTGTTGGCGACCCCGAGGACCAAGCCGCGTTTTCCTGCTAAAATTTCCGAGGCGTGCAGTCCAGGCGTTATCATTCCCGATTGCGTCATGCTTGATCCAGACCCGAGAGCTTAGGAAGCCGCGATTCGGAACGGCCCTGGTGTCCGCTGCGTTTAAGGGCTGCGCGGCTTTTGCGCAAGACTGCCCGCGGCAGAAAAGCCCGTGCGGGTGGCGTCCAAATGACAGAATAGCGGCGGCATGCGCGGCCAGATGCCGCTCAGGCGGGCAAACCCTGCTAAAAACTGTCCGCTCCAAGCATGCGGCCTCCGGTCTAGCCGGTATCGGGAACCGTCTTGCCGGTTCAATGTTCATCTGACGGATTCCAAAAAACGTGCTACGAAGCAGAGGAGCATATTCTCATTTCCGCAGCCGTGGGGGGCATATGTGTGCATTCTTAAATCAATTGATGAGACTTGCGCTTTTGTTGACCGCCATTTGTGCGGCATCGGCCCTCTTTCCAGTGACGGCTCATGCTG
>JBQTKC010000391.1:0-2946 GCA_052386575.1 Beijerinckiaceae bacterium | reverse complement strand
AGAAAGCTTTGTAATCCTTCATGAACTTTCGAGACGGACTCTTAGGCTCGTGCCGGGAAGTGTGGCGGCAAAAATTGTAGCCGGGAGCCATGTAAGAGCCGCGAATATCAGCGGTGAAATACGTCGACGGATGGTGTATTCGCGAGCATACGCTGGTTGATGAACGACGTGCGCTCGAACATCGCGCCAGACATAATGGATACCGGTGATTAAATACGCTGCCAAAATTGCGATAATTGTCCTCACGGCTGCAGGCGCTCCCAATCTTCCGCTACCGTAACTATATCACTGACTGATCCCAGTATGGGTAGCTCTTGCCCGCAAGTCCGGCATGTTTTTGAGGCAACACCCACGCTCGAGGCACGCAAAGGCAATCAAGTGTCGCGCTGCGAACTTAGCCTCGTGCTTCGGCGGCAGAGACCAACGTTTTCAAATCGCCGGCGCAGGTCTTTACCTTGACACGACGCGGGAAAGGCCACAGTCGTGCAGTCGACTTCCATTTAGCTGAGATTACGATTCTCTGCGCATCGTCGCACTTTTCCAACTCGCTAAGTCGGACCAATCGCAACGCTCGCTCTTTGAGCGGATCGATGATCACAAGATCGCGCGCCTTGTCAGCCATCGAAGGATACACGCATTCGGCTGCAGCCCGGATTGTCGATTTGAGGTCATTCGCTCGCGCGAAGCTTACTACCTTCGGGACGCTTTCGAGGTCATATAGAATGATCGTCACGTCAACCACATTCTTCAATCGTAGGTAGACTCCAGAGTCCTGGATATGCAAATGAGCCAACGGCCGGCTTCTGAACACTCGGTCATACGCCAGCACCAATGCCGATACTAGGCCACTTGCTGAGCCGATTAGCTTGAAAGCTTCTGAAAAGTCCAACGTGTGCTCCTGTTGCCGTTGAGCGGTGTTAGTCTATAAGATTCGGCTCGGAACAAGCGCGGCGGCCATCATAGCCGGATTGTGGGCGTTGCGGGCGATGACGTGCCGCCGCTCGAACGCCAGCTGCTCGCCCTACTTGATAAATCCCAACGTGGTGCGGGTCATAGCGACGACGCGCAGCGGACTTTGCGCTAATTCGGCGGGTCGCTACACGTCGGCGATCATCAAATCTGAGTGGGGGGCGCAATCGTGGTGTGCTCCTGACTCGCCGCCTTGCTGCAATGAACAGACAAACCAGCAATCGTCGCCGCACACTGGCTTCGGTCAACTTGGCCGATATTTGATGCACTCGCGCGACAGCAAAGACCGTGTATATCGCATTACAACGAACCTGCCGCAAAACCCGCGACCAAGGCGCTTGGTTCGAATTCTGTGTGATCGCAATTTGGCCGCGCAGGAACGGCGAGGAGCAGGCCGCCGGCCGCCCGATTGCCGCCTGTAATCGGGGCAAGCGCCAAATTCCCCAGTGGACGGAGGCTGCCACGGCTTCGAACAAGAGCAAAACGCGCAGCGCGCTCCATAGAATTGCTCCCGTGAAACAACGCAGGAGCAGAGCGATGGAATTCTTCAGCGGGCTGGACGTGTCGATCGACGAGACGGCAATTTGCGTGGTCGATGACAAGGGAACAGTGCATCTTCAGATTTCGGTTGCGACCGATGCGGAGGCGATCCTGCAAGCCCTGACGCCCTTCCTTCCCCGGTTACGGCGGGTTGGCCATGAGGCGGGATCTTTATCGCCCTGGCTGCATCCCGAACTCAAGGCACGCGGCATTCCGGCGGTGTGTTTGGAGGCGCGCCACGTGCGCGCGGCGATGTCGGCGCAGCGAAATAAAACGGACGCCGCCGACGCGCTTGGACTGGCTCATATCGTGCGCACCGGCTGGTTCAAGGCGGCGTTCATCAAGAGCGAGCCGTGTTACCGGATGCGCCTTCTGTTGTCGCAGCGGCGCAATTTGAAGCGCAAATTTCTTGACATCGAAAACAGCATTCGTCACTCGCTGAAGGCGTTCGGCATCCGCCTCAAAAACACGGGACGCGGCGGTTTCGAGGCGGCGGTGCGCGAAGCGGTCGCCGGCGACAAGCTGACCAGTGAATTGATGGATGCGATGCTCATTGCCCGCGCGGCGCTCTGGAAACAGTACGGCAAGCTACACTGCCTGGTGGTGAAGTTCGTCGCCCGTAACGAGCTTTGCCGCCGGTTCATGGCCATTCCCGGGGTTGGTCCGGTAACAGCCCTGAGCTTCATGACGGCGATTGACGATCCGTCGCGATTTCGCCGTTCGCGCGATGTCGCGGCCTATTTCGGGCTCACGTCGCGGCGCTGGCAGTCTGGTTCGTCGATCGATGTTCAGGGCCGCATCAGCAAGGCCGGCGATCCGGATGTGCGGCGCGCGCTTTACGAAGCGGCGTCGGCGATGCTGACACGATTTAAGGGCAAGGACAAAGTCAAGGCCTGGGGGCAAAGCCTCGCGAAACGAGGCTGCCATCACAAGGCGGCGGTCGGCGTGGCGCGCAAACTGGCGGTGATCATGCATGCCATGTGGAGCGATGGGACCATCTACATCGGCGATCCGGCGGCAAATGAAACAGATGTTTCCGCGCGGGCCGTGGTGAAGGACCGCAAGCTTTTGGGGATGCATGCATGACCGGAAAGAGAGCAAACCCGATGCGGCTTTCTGCGGCGGCGGCGGCGGCGATGTGAACAAGGGGCTCCGCCTCGGCGGATGAGGACTGGTGCAGACCAAGGACGGCGGGAAGCACGATATCTTGCCTGTGGCCGAGCGATCGGACCACGCCGGATTGCCTGTGATGATGCCCCGCGACTCCGATGGAAAATTGCGCCGCGGCGGATCTGAGACTGTCCAGCCCGTGCGGCCGGACAGCATGAAACACCCCGTCGACGAGCACGGAAGACTGCACGGCGCACCGGAACTCGACCCGACGGCAGAGCAGCGTATTGTAGAAAAGCGCAGAGTGGAGTTTAGTAACGCAAAGGA
>JBQTKC010000390.1:0-4655 GCA_052386575.1 Beijerinckiaceae bacterium | reverse complement strand
CGCGGCCAGCCGAAAGGCCGTTCCCGAGGCCGCTGGTCGAGCATCGCCCCAAGCAGCTCAGCGTGACTCAGATCGAGACGCTGCGGCGCGACCCCTACGCCCTTTATGCCGAAAAAATTTTGGGTCTCAAGGAACTCGATCCCCTCGGTGGCGCTTTGGGCGCGGGAGAATTCGGCAGCGCGATCCATGCGGCGCTTGAGCGTTTTGTCGAAGGCCACCCGGCCGGACCCTTGCCGCCAGACGCGCGCGAAAAACTACGCGGTTTTCTGCGCAAAGAACTCGCCGCGCAGTTGCAAGACGCGGATTTCGCGGCGCTACGCTGGCCCCGGCTTGAAAAAACAATCGATTTTTATCTTGGCTTCGAAGCAAGACGCCGGGGTGATATCTTGGCGATCAAAACCGAGGCCGAAGGCGCGCTCGATTTTGGTCTTTCCGACGGTTCAAGCTTCAAGCTTACGGCGCGCGCGGACCGGATCGAGCTCTATGCCAATGGAACGGTAACGCTCGTCGATTACAAAACTGGGACACCGCCGGGAATGAACGAGATTTTGGTGGGCTTCGCGCCGCAACTGACCTTGGAAGCGGCGATGTGCGTGCGTGGCGCCTTCGACCTTGGCTGCAATTCTAAATCGGTTGAGGCGCTGTATTTGAAGCTTGGCGGAACTGGCGGCGGCGAGGAAAGGCCCGTCAATTTCACCAAGATGAATGCCAATTTCATGGATGTCGCCGAGACTCATTATCGCGGTCTTCTCGCGTTGCTCAATCAGTTTCGCAACGAAGCGACAGCCTATCCGCCGCGTCCGTTTCCGAAATTCGCGAAGCGCTACAATGCTTACGATCATCTTGCCCGCGTCAAGGAATGGTCTCTCGGCGGCGAGCCGGAAGGCGGCGGCATATAATGGCATCCTTCGGCGTTCCGGCAGACACGCGCGCAAAACAGGACCAGGCATCAAATCCAAATCAGTCGGTCTGGGTTTCGGCCAATGCCGGATCGGGCAAGACGCATGTGCTCGCGAGCCGTGTCATCCGGCTACTTCTGCAAGGCGTCGCGCCCGCAAGAATCCTCTGCCTGACCTTCACCAAGGCGGCGGCTGCGAACATGGCCTCGCGTGTCTTCGATAAGCTGGCCGATTGGACGAAACTCGCCGATGCCGAACTTCGCCTGCAGATAGTTGCGACCCGGGCGCAGGAACCGGGCAGTCAGGAAATGACCGCCGCGCGCAAACTTTTTGCCCGCACAATCGAGACCCCTGGCGGCTTAAAAATCCAAACGATCCATGCGTTTTGCGAACGGCTGCTGCATTTGTTTCCATTCGAAGCCAATGTCCCGGCGCGCTTTGAAGTATTAGATGAATTGCGTCAGGCGGAACTGTTGCGGGTTGCCCGGCTAAAGGTTCTCGCCGAGGCGAATTCCGGCACGGGCGCGCTTGGGCCCGCTCTGACCCGCATCACGGATGAATGCGGGCCGGAAGGATTTGACAGCCTCATCAAGGAAGCGATGCGGCAGAGTGCCATTTCGCGCGCGCGCTGGCCGCATGATCCTGTGGAGATTTTGCGCCGTTCCTTGGGCCTCGCGGAAGGACGCGATGTTGCTTGCGTCGAACGCGAGATGGCCGAGGATGGCATCGCGCCAGGGCGCTGGAGCGTCATCGCCGCGGTTCTCGATTCCGGCAAAAAGCCTGATCGGGGTGGCGCGGACCTGTTGCGGCACGCCCTTTCAGCCTACCGCTCGCGGCATGCCGATGGTTCATTTAGAGCGTGCGTTGCCCCATATCTTGCGGTTTTCTTCACGAAGGAAGGCACACCCCGCAAGTCTCTTATCACCAAGGATCTCGCGCTGGCGCATCCCGAAATCGCGGCTGAACTTCGCGCCGAACAGCTCCGCCTTGCGAGGCTTCGCGACGAGCGCAAGGCCGCCGCGACACTCGACCGCACGCGCGCGCTGATCGAAGTCGCGAGCGCGATCCTTGAGCGATACCGTAAGGAGAAATCCGCGCGGGGAATTCTCGATTTCGACGATCTCATCGAAAAGACCTTGGCTCTGCTCGAACGGTCCGACGCACGCTGGGTGCTCTATAAGCTCGATTCCGGAATCGACCATGTTCTCGTCGATGAGGCGCAGGACACGAGCGAAGCCCAGTGGAAAATTCTCGAGGAGCTCACCGGCGATTTCGCGGCCGGGCGCGGGCAAAGCCAAGGCCCGCGCACTTTCTTCGCGGTCGGCGACGAAAAGCAATCGATCTTTTCCTTCCAGGATGCCGCGCCGCACATGTTCGATGAGATGCGGCAAAAATTTCAAGCCCAGTTTACGGCGGGCGCGCAGCCTTTCGCGCGCGTGCCGCTCACCTTGTCGTTTCGCTCGGCGCCTGGCGTTCTTTCCGCGATCGACAAGGTGTTCGAGCACAGCGATCACAAGAACGGGCTTGTCGCGGCGAACGGCGTTTGGATGCCGCACCAAGCGCTAAAACATCGATTGCCTGGCCTTGTCGAACTCTGGCCGCTGGCGGCGGCGCAATCCGGCGAAGATCCCCGCGCGTGGACGCTCCCACTCGACCTTCGCGATGCGCAAGACCCCGCCAATCTTGTCGCCCAGCGGGTTGCTGAGAAAATCGAGCAACTCGTTAAACTAGGCTCCAATGAATTTGTGCACGATAGCGAAACCATGCATCGGCGGCCGGTGCGTCCTGGCGACATTTTGATTCTTGTCCGCACACGCGGAGCTTTCTGCGAGGCGATGATCAGGGCGCTGAAAAAGCGGGCAATTCCAACCGCCGGCGCCGACCGGCTTGAACTTACGCATCATATCGCCGTCATGGATCTCTTGGCGGCCGGGCGCGCTAGCCTGCTTCCGCAAGACGATCTTGCGCTCGCCTGCGTGCTGAAATCGCCGCTCATCGGGCTCGACGATGATGATCTCATGGCGCTCGCGCCGCACCGGACGGCAAGTCTTTTCGAAGCGCTCAAGACCTCCGCGGACGCAAAGCACGCCTTGGCCATGAACAAGCTCGCGCGCTGGCGGGCGCGGGCAGGCGGCGGTCCCTTCGCTTTCTATGCGACACTTCTCGGCGCGGATGGCGGACGCCGCGACATCGAAGCGAGACTTGGACCGGAAGCCGGCGACGCCATCGACGAACTCTTGCGTCTCGCCATCGCTCATGAAGAAGAGGGCGCGCCTTCGCTCGCGTCTTTTCTCAACGATCTCTCGGGGCTCGAATACTCGATCAAGCGCGACATGGAGGGGGCCGAGGATTCCGTGCGGGTCATGACCATCCATGCGGCGAAGGGGCTCGAAGCAAAAATCGTGTTTCTACCCGATACCTGCGGCATCCCGTCGCCGCGCCACGACCCAAGAGTCTTTCCGCTCAAAACGAAGGTGCCTGGAGAACGAACCATCGGCTGGTCGCCGCAAATGGACCTCGATTGCGAGGCGATTGCCGGTGCGCGCAAAAGAACACGCGAAGCCGTGATGGAGGAGTATAGGCGGCTTCTCTATGTGGCTTTGACGCGCGCCGAAGAGCGTCTCTATGTCGCCGGGTTTCATGGTCCGAAACGGCCTGATTCCGGCTGCTGGGCCGAGATGATCAAGGCGGCACTCGCCAGCGACGCCGCAATTCAGACCGTCCCGGCGTTCTGGAATGGCGAGGATCAAATTCTGCGCCTTTTCTCGGAAGGGAGCGGCGCGCCGGCCACCGTGTTCCCGGAAGTTCAAACCGCCCCGCCGCCTGCTGTCTTGCCGGACTGGCTTGGCCGGCCCGCCCGCATCGAGGCACAAGCGATACCGCCCATCAGGCCTTCGCGCGCGGTGACAACGGACGGCCACCTCGACGGCGCGGAAGCCGCGCAACCGCGGCGCGAAGCAGTTCAGCGCGGCCGCCTGACGCATCTGCTGTTGCAGTATTTGCCAGGTGTCGCCGCGGAGCAACAACGCGATGCCGCGCTGGCTTTCCTACGCGCCAGAGCTGCCGGCCTCGACGATGCGGCGCGCCAATCTCTCGTATTGGAGGCGCTCAAGGTGATCGCCCTGCCCGAGCTTGCCGGTCTGTTCGGGCCAGATTCAAAAGCGGAAGTTTCCGTGGCGGGCGGAATAGCGGCCGGGCGGCGGATGATTGAGGTCAACGGCAAAATCGACCGGATCGGCGAAAACCAGAACGAAATTTTAGCCGCCGATTACAAGACCGGCACGCCTGGCCCGCTCGACGGGACACCCGCCGAATATATCGCGCAAATGGCGCTCTACCGCGCGGTTCTCGCGCCGCTCTGGCCAGACAAAACTTTGCGGATGCTGCTGATCTGGACCGCCGGGCCGCGCGTCGTTTGGCTTCCCGCCAAGATTCTCGATGCGGCTCTGGCGACCCTCGCGACCGGCTGAGCATCTGCTGCATGCGAGCGTTCGGATCCCTCAGCCGTAGCGTTCCCCCCACGTATAAAGCGCCTTTAACACCGGGCCTAGCGCTTGGCCTTTTTCGGTCAAAAAATATTCGAACCTGGGCGGATGTTGCTCGTAAAGCCGCGTCGCGATCACGCCTTGCTTTTCTAGGGTCTTAAGCCGCGCGGACAGCGTGTTCGGCGCGACGCCCGCGAGCCCCACCTCCAAATCATGAAACCGCAAAGGACCCTTGCGGAACAGATCCCGGAGCACGAGCAACGACCATTTT
>JBQTKC010000389.1:0-10271 GCA_052386575.1 Beijerinckiaceae bacterium | reverse complement strand
GATTTCATCGCTTTT
Source organism: Beijerinckiaceae bacterium (assembly GCA_052386575.1). Classification (GTDB taxonomy): domain Bacteria; phylum Pseudomonadota; class Alphaproteobacteria; order Rhizobiales; family Beijerinckiaceae; genus Methylocapsa. The sequence goes on along the minus strand of JBQTKC010000389.1, from coordinate 10,256 downwards.
TTCATTGTTTTGCTCCCGGTTTCGGGTTTGCACACAAGCGTTGCTGGACGCCAGTTACACACATGGAGCGCGGCGCCCCCAGGAACAGGGCCTTGGCTAAAAAATTACAAGCCTCGAACGGCGTTCCGCCGTCAGCCGGGACTTGATCCGGGGACGGGCATGACGCGCGAAATCATTGATAACGTGATTTGGTATTAGTGATCATCCCTCACTCCGCCGCCGCCAGGCTCGGCTGCCCCCCCTTGGCGATCAGTTCCTCGATCGCGCGGCGGTACTCGACCGGCATCACCTTGCGGAATTTGGGCTTAAACTCATCCCAATGTTCGAGAATGTGGCGAGCCCGCGCCGAATTCGTATAAAGGGCATGATTCGAGATGAGCTGATGCAGGCGCTCGGCGTCGAAACGGGTCATGTCGCCCATGACGTCGACGCGGCCATGGTGGTCGAGATCGCCGCCCTGGTGATAGCTTTTTTGCATCATTTCTTCTTCTTGCGCGACCGGCTGCAATTCGACCATGGCGAGATTGCAGCGTTGCGTTAACTTGCCATCCTCTTCGAGGACATAGGCGATGCCGCCTGACATGCCGGCGGCGAAATTGCGCCCCGTCTCGCCGATCACAACGACGATGCCGCCGGTCATATATTCGCAGCCGTGATCGCCAAGGCCTTCGACGACCGCGATCGCGCCGGAGTTCCTGACCGCGAAACGCTCGCCGGCCACGCCGCGGAAATAGCATTCGCCACTGATCGCGCCATAGAGCGCGGTATTGCCGATGATGATCGATTTCTCCGCGGCAAGCCGCGCTTGCGGCGGGGGATAAACGATGATGCGTCCGCCCGAGAGTCCCTTGCCGGTGTAATCGTTCGCTTGGCCCTCGAGTTCCAGGGTGACGCCAGCGGCAAGCCAGGCGCCGAAACTCTGTCCGGCGGTCCCTTTGGCCCTGATATGGATCGTGCCGGCGGCAAGCCCGGCATGACCATGACGGCGCGCGATAACCCCAGACAACATGGCGCCGGTGGCGCGGTCGGTGTTGTTGATCGCGGTCTCGATGGTTACCCTTGCGCCGGTTTCAATCGAGGCCATGGCCGCCGCGATCAGCTTGCGATCCAGCACTTTTTCGAGCCCGTGATCTTGCCTTGCCGAATGAAAGATCGCTTGCCCTTGCGCCGGCGGCTTGTGGAAGAGTTTTGAGAAATCAAGCCCGCGCGCTTTCCAATGGTCGATCGCCTGTTGCTCGTCGAGCATCTGCATTTGTCCGATCATCTCGTCGAAGGCGCGAAAGCCCATCGTCGCCATCAATTGACGCACTTCTTCAGCGACGAAGAAAAAGAAATTGATCACGTGCTCGGGCTGACCGGTGAACCGCTTGCGCAGAACTGGGTCTTGCGTCGCGATGCCGACCGGACAGGTGTTTAAGTGGCACTTGCGCATCATGATGCAGCCGGCGGCGATTAGGGGCGCCGTGGCGAAGCCAAACCCGTCGGCGCCGAGCAACGCGCCGATCACGACATCGCGGCCGGTGCGCAGGCCGCCATCGACCTGAACCTCGATCCGCGAGCGCAGACGATTCAGGACCAAGGTTTGGTGCGTCTCGGCAAGGCCGATTTCCCAAGGAGTGCCGGCGTGCTTGATCGAGGTCAGCGGCGAGGCTCCCGTGCCGCCCTCGAAGCCGGAAATGGTCACATGATCGGCGCGGCCCTTGGAGACGCCGGCGGCGACGGTTCCGACGCCGGCCTCGGAAACGAGTTTTACCGAGACATCGGCTGCTGGGTTGACGTTCTTCAGATCGAAGATGAGTTGCGCCAGATCCTCGATTGAATAAATATCGTGATGCGGCGGCGGCGAGATGAGGCCGACGCCTTGCGTCGAATGCCGCACCTTGGCGATGACGGCATCGACCTTGTGCCCGGGCAATTGGCCGCCTTCGCCAGGTTTTGCCCCCTGCGCCATCTTAATCTGCATCATGTCGGAGTTGACGAGATATTCGGTGGTGGCGCCGAACCGCCCGGAGGCCACCTGCTTGATCGCCGAGCGCATCGAATCGCCATTGGGGAGCGGTTTGTAGCGGTCGGACTCCTCGCCGCCTTCGCCGGTATTCGATTTGCCGCCGATCCGGTTCATCGCGATCGCGAGCGTTGTGTGGGCTTCCCGCGAGATCGAGCCAAAGGACATCGCCCCGGTCGAGAAACGCCGCACGATCGTCTGCGCGGATTCGACGTCCTCGATCGCCACCGGCAGGCGGCCGTCTTCTTCCGCCGACTTGATGCGGAACAGACCGCGGATGGTCAACGGCCGCCCGGTTTCCTCGTTCAAGAACCCGGCGTAGGCGCGATAGCTGGCTTCATCATTGCCGCGCACGGCGTGTTGCAAGAGGGTCACCGATTGCGGCGACCAGGAATGCGCCTCTCCGCGCATGCGGAAGGCGTAATCGCCGCCAACATCGAGAGCATGGCGAAACAGCGGCGCATCGCCGAAAGCTTGCCCATGACGGCGGACAGTCTCCTGCGCGATTTCGCCAAGCCCGACGCCGCCGATCCGCGTCGCGGTCCCGGTGAAATAGCGGGCAACGAAATCTTCCGAAAGACCGACCGCTTCGAAAATCTGCGCGCCGCAATAGGACTGGTAAGTCGAGATGCCCATTTTCGACATGACCTTCAAGAGGCCCTTGTCGATCGATTTGATGTAGCGCTTGCATGCCTCGTGGCCATCGACTTCGTCGGGAAACTCGCTCGCCATGGCGGCGAGCGACTCGAAGGCGAGATAGGGATTGATCGCTTCCGCTCCATAGCCCGCGAGCAGGGCGAAATGGTGGACCTCCCGCGCGTCGCCGGTTTCGACAACGAGGCCGACCGAGGTGCGCAATCCCTTGCGGATCAGATGATGATGCACCGCCGCCGTCGCAAGCAGCGCCGGAATCGGAATGCGATCGGCGCCAGTCATGCGGTCGGACAAAATGATGATGTTGAAGCCGCTATTGACCGCATGCTCGGCCCGTTCGCAGAGCCGGCCAAGGGCATCTGGCATGCCGTCCGCGCCGCTTTCCGAAAGATAGGTGATATCGAGGGTCTTGGTGTCGAAGGCCTCCTCGAAATGCCCGATCGAACGGATTTTCTCAAGGTCGCCGTTGGTCAGAATGGGCTGCCTAACCTCCAAACGTTTCTTCTTGGCGTTGCCCTCGAGATCGAGAATGTTGGGGCGCGGCCCGATGAAGGACACGAGGCTCATGACCAATTCCTCGCGGATCGGGTCGATCGGCGGATTGGTCACCTGAGCGAAATCCTGCTTAAAGTAGGTGTAGAGGAGCTTCGAGTGCGCCGACAATGCCGAAATCGGCGTGTCGGTGCCCATCGACCCGACCGCTTCCTGGCCGGTCACCGCCATCGGCGGCAGCAGTAACGAAAGATCCTCCTGGCTGTAGCCAAATGCTTGCTGGCGATCCAAGAGCGAGACATCGGTGCGCGGCGAGCGCGGATGGACCGCGAGATCCATATCCTCGAGCACTATCTGGGTGCGCTTCAGCCATTCCGCATAAGGGTGCGAGGCGGCGAGCGTGCTTTTGATTTCGTCGTCCGAGACGATGCGGCCCTGCTCCAAATCGACGAGCAGCATCTTGCCCGGCTGCAACCGCCATTTGGTGATGATCCGCTCTTCGGCGATTGGCAAGACGCCGGCTTCCGAGGCCAGCACGACGAGCCCGTCGCTGGTGACGATATAGCGCGCTGGTCGCAGGCCATTGCGGTCGAGCATCGCGCCGATTTGCCGGCCATCGGTAAAGGCGACGGCGGCCGGCCCGTCCCAGGGCTCCATCATCGCGGCGTGATATTCGTAGAAGGCCCGGCGCGGCGGATCCATCAGCGGATTGCCCGCCCAGGCTTCCGGAATGAGCATCATCATCGCATGGCTGAGCGAATAGCCGCCCTGGACGAGGAATTCGAGCGCATTGTCGAAACAGGCCGTGTCCGATTGGCCCTCATAGGAGATCGGCCAGAGCTTGCTTATGTCATTGCCAAAAAGCCCGGAGGCGACCGAGGCTTGCCGCGCCGCCATCCAATTGAGGTTGCCGCGCAGGGTATTGATTTCGCCATTATGCGCGACGAGACGATAAGGATGCGCCAGCGACCAGGTTGGAAACGTGTTGGTCGAAAAGCGCTGATGGACAAGGGACAACGCCGATTCGAACAAGGGATCGGCGAGATCCTTGAAATATTTGCCGAGCTTCGTCGCGAGCAATAGGCCTTTGTAGACGATGGTGCGGGACGAAACCGACACGGGATAGAAGCCGGCGGTGCGCTTGTCGTTTAGTTGGTAGACCGCGTTCGAAATCGCCTTGCGGAGAATAAAAAGCCGCCGCTCGAACTCGGTTTGGTTCTCAACATGTGGGCCGCGCTTGATAAAAATCTGGCGGCTTACAGGTTCGGCCGCCTTGACGCTCGCGCCAAGACAAGACGAATCGACCGGCGTGTCGCGCCAGCCGAGAGCGATCTGTCCTTCCGCGGCGACCATTCCTTCAACAATCTCCTCGACGGTCCGGCGGCCCTCGATATCGCGCGGCACGAACAGCGCGCCGATCGCATATTCGCCCGGCGCCGGCAGGGCGAAACCAAGCGCGGTTGCCTCTTTGGCAAAAAAGCGATGCGGGATTTGAACCAGCATGCCGCAGCCATCGCCAGCCTCGGGATCGGCGCCAACGGCGCCGCGATGATCGAGATTGCGCAGAATCTCGAGGCCCATACTGATCATTTCGTGCGACTTGCGATTGCGCATGTCCGCGACAAAACCGACGCCACAGGCGTCATGCTCGTTTCCGGGCGAATAAAGGCCTTGCGCGGCAGGCAGGCCCGGATCCCGCCAGGGCTGGCCGGGGATGATCTGATCCGTCATCTCTCAACCTCCATAAGAGGGAACCGCCAAACTACGATCGCCGAAGGAAGGCCTCCGCGCCCCATCGCGCGGCTGGAGAGCCTGAACCTTCGCGCAAGAACCGCGCCACGCAGGCTTTCGAGCCGCTGGCACTCGCCCGTGCGCTGCTACAACCATGGATTGGCGGTACAGGATGATGCGCACGCGCCACCGCCGTTGCCCCGCGCAAACAGTCAGCAACGCTGTCCCAAGAAGCTAAAATCGCAGATTTGTGGCGCTTTAACAAGCGTTGAAAAAGATCCATGCAAAACGGTGCGTTTGGGCGGCTTCGGCCTCGGCCGGCCCCCCCGAATGGCTGGGTCTTGGCCGCATCGCGAAACCGGTTGAGATCGCCTCGTTATCGCGATGGAACTCACGCTTAGCGTCATTGACGGGAGCTGTTCAAAATTTCAACAACCGTGGACAGACCGTAAGCGGGAAGCGAGGATGCGGCGGCCGGATTTAAACTGCAAGGCCCGTGCCGCCTTGCGGGGCTTTTTGGATGCCGCGCAGGAAATCCGCGGCCAACGCTACTCCCGCGGCATCGATGGCATGGCCTAGGCCCGGCCTCGCCACCGCCGTCACAGGCACGCCCGCCGCTTCGAGCATGGCCTTCGCGTTCGCCATCGCCTGGAAAGGCACGACATCGTCCGCCGCGCCGTGCACAAGAAGAACCGGCGGTTTGCTCCTTATGCCGCTTTGCCACCCCTCGGCCCCCGGCAAGGCTCCAGAAAAAGCAACGATGCCGGCGATTTGCTGTCGCCGCCGCAAGCCGGCGTAGAGCGCGGTCGCCGCGCCTTGCGAAAACCCGGCGAGCGCGAGGCCGGCGTCGCCGAGCTGGCGGCTAGCCAGCAGTGCATCGAAAAAGCGATCGAGTATTGCGGCGGCTTCCCGCAGGCCGGCGAGCAACTTTTCCGGCGACCGGCCGGCCAAGCTAAACCATTGCCTGGCCTCCGGCGCATAGTCGTAGGGAAATGGGGCGTTGGGCGCGATGAATTCCGTGTCCGGCAATTGCGTCCGCCAAGCGTGAGCAAGCGAGATGAGGTCGTTGCCATTGGCGCCTACCCCATGCAGCAGAATCACCAGTTGAGCCGCCTTGCCGCCGGAAAGCGGCGCCAATCCCGGCCCGTCGAGTTGCATCGGCATCGCGCCTTCCCGCACCTATCGGCACCTAGCCCAGAAGCCCACCGTGTTCTGGCATATCAGCTTGATGTTGCCAGTGCCGGAGAATTCGACCGCGCGCTCCAAAGAAAGGATAAACACACCCCGCCAGTGAGTTGGCGGGGGTGCAAGTGGGAACGGCGTGTTCCATGGCGCGGATCTTACCAGTCGACCTGGGCGCGCCCTATGAACATATTCGGACGGATCCCATTGAGATCTGGCCGGTTGAAAGGCGCCGAATACTGCAGCACGTTGACCCAGTTAAACATGAAGCGGATCCCAACGTCGGGATACCAGTTGAGGCCGAGGGTGAAATCCGTCTGTCTGCCGCCCTGAATGTTGGGACTTGCACCGGCAGGCTGGGCGAAACCGACGGTGCCATCGTTCAGATTGATTTGGCTGAAGCGTGCAGCGAGCTCCCAGGCGCCCCAGCCGCCCGCCCGTACAGGGTTGAGGATCTTGATCTGGCGCCATTCCGCCGGTTGATTTATTTCCTCAGGATACGTGATGTAGGCTTCCGCCCGCGATTCCCCGGTCAGATACCAGGTGGCATAGACGTAGTAGCCGTCGAAGTTGATCGAGGTGCCGCCCGGTGCATGCCGCCCCCCGGTATTGAAGTAGGTGAGGAGCGCCGGGCTTCGGTCATAGTGCATGGCCATGTATTCTCCCTGTACCGAGAAGGGGCCAATTGAGGCGACCAGCTCGACGCCTGGGTTGATTACGTCTTTGACACAGTTTTGTCCGGCCAGCTGGGCTGTGGCTGCAACGCATGTCAGGGGCTGGGTTCCGAGCAGGTTTGCGGCGACAACGTTGGCTTCCGACCTTAAGGTGCTTCCCGGTTGCAGGACCCTGTCGTCGCTGGCGGCGGTGGCGTCATTGGGTTTTTGATAGCGCACCCAGGCGCCGAGATGGAACAGGGCGTTCTCGCTCCGGATCGGAGCATAGGTGAGCCGGCCCGCCACATCCCAATATTGGCGGCCGCCAGGCACGGGGTTCAAGAAGGCGGAATTGCCGGCGGGTATCCCGGCATTGGTAACGACGCCGGCGGCGTTCGTGGTGGGGCCGACGGGATTGCCGTCTTCGAAACTGGTGCTAAAAATGCCGGCCTTAAAACTCCAATTGGGTTTGCCGAAAATTCCCGGCGCGTCGCCGCCGGTGACCGCCGCCAAACCGACGTGACGATTGCCAGCCAGCAGGTCGCCCGGCAAAGCCCGTTCAATGAAGTCTCTGTACTTGGACGAGGACGCCCTTTCAATGCTGCTAGGCTCGAAGAAATTCCCCACCTGGAAAGCGATCGGCCTAATGTAATGCGGCGGACAGGGCTCGTCCTTACATACGATGTCCGACGGAATTCCCCACTGTGGCTGCCACGTGAGAAACACATCGCGGAATCCCCCGGCGATTAGGCCGTTGGCCGCACCCAGGAAGTCATACTGAAATTTATAGTACCAGTCTCGCCATGCCCTTCCTTCGACTTCCAGGCGGGCCTGACGGAAGCCCACTTGGTTGGAAAATCCCGACCCGGCATGCGCCGGAAAGAACGGTCCCGCGCCAGGGAAATTCTGCACAGGGAGGCTGTTAACCCCGCCATCCACGAAAATACGGCCGCCAATTTTGAAGCTAAAGTCGTGGTCGAAAGACTCGACTTTCAGTCCATTCTTAAAGCTCACGAGAATCGGCGGCGGGGCCGGGGGCGGCGGCGGACAGGGCTTGTTTTTACAGGCGACGGGCGTCTCGGGCGCGGGCGGCATCGCTGGAAGCTTCGCGACACCGCGGATTTGCTTATCCTGGCGGGCGACTTTTTCTTCGAGCTGCTTCAACCGCGCCTTAAGGAAGCGAATTTCGGCGGCCAAGTCTTCGGCCCGTGCCGTGCCGGCCTGGACGCTCAGAAGAGCCCCCAATGCCACCGCGGCGATGAGAGGTTTATGTTGGCGCTTGCCGCCAAGTTTATTGCCGCTGACTTTCATGACCCCTCACTTTTGCGACTTGCTGCGGAGGAGGGCATGGGTAGCAAGCACGCAATGCAAATTTTGCTCGACATGACCCGTTCCATCATCGGCCTCCCGAAATAAAGCGAATCAGCGAAACATTTCAATTTTGAGGCCTTCTCGGTGCTCCCAGCCACAGACGCGGCCGTGTGGCAATGATGCCACACGCTGAGATTGGTTTGCTTCGACTCGCCCCGGAACACCCCGAACCGGCGATTCTGTCATCCAGCTGTTACGTAGCCTCTGTTTCCTTCGTGTTCGAGTTCAACACCGAGACCATGCGTATGAAAGTTGGAATTAGTAAATGCGCCCTCGCCGTCGCGGCCTTTGGCGCGGTTGTCCTGCCCGCGCCCGTGCCGGCCCGCGCGGACCCCGCCGCCGAAATTCGTGAGCTCAGGGCACGGCTGGCTGGACTTGATGAGCTCAAGGCGCGGCTGGCTCGACTTGAGGCGCAAGCCGCCAAGGCGGCCAAGGCGGCGGGACACGTCCCCGTTCACGCGACGAACCACCATAGCCGTGCGCCACCCGACGCCCCGGGACACGTCCCCGTTGCCGCGACGCACCCTCCCGAACATTGGTATGACCACATCAGCCTGCGCGGCTATACGCAGATGCGCTACAATGGCCTTATGAGCGGCGGTCCTTTCGTCAACGACATCTCGAGCCCGGTCGACAGATCGATCGGTAATAAGCGGAACTTCTTGATCCGCCGGGCGCGTCTGATCTTCAGCGGCGATGTTTCGGATCACCTCTACATCTATATTCAGCCGGACCTGGCCAGCGCGCCGAACCGCAATTTTTCCAATGCGTCCACCTTCACTGGCACCACCGTCAGCACCACCACAGGCGCACCCTTACCATTGACCAACGCCGTTTTCGGCACTGCCGGCGGCCAAGTCGGCACCTACTCGGACAACGGCGGCGGCAATTTCGCGCAGCTGCGCGACGCTTACGCGGACATCTCCATCGACCATGACAAGGAGTTCCGCTTCCGCGCCGGACAGTCGAAAATTCCTTACGGCTTCGAGAATATGCAGTCCTCGCAAAACCGTCTCGCTCTCGACCGCGCCGATGCGATCAACACTTGCTGCAGGGACGAACGCGACCTCGGCGTGTTCTTTTACTATGCGCCGAAGGAAATGCGTCATCTGTTCAGGGATCTGGTCAAGAACAATCTGAAGGGATCGGGCGATTACGGCATGTTCGCCTTAGGCGTTTACAACGGCCAGGGCGCCAACCGCTTCGAGCTGAACACAAATGTCCATGTCGTATCGCGGCTCACCTATCCTTACGTGTTCGCGAATGGCCAAATCGTCGAGGCCAGCATCCAGGGCTACACCGGCCGTTTCATGCCTGCCACGGCCTCGATTACGCCCTCCTTATTCGGCGCCACATTTGATGCGGGGTTTCGTCCCCCCGGATTTTTCGCCGCCGGCGTCCCCTTCGTCAACGGCTCGGGATATGGCGACGCAGGCAATTACAACCTCGCCACTTTTCCCTCGTCGACGGCTTGGCGGCCTGTCTTCGCGAACGGCGGAGTGGGCGTGAGGGATCAACGCGTCGCCATCACCGGCGTGCTTTATCCGCAGCCCTTTGGTTTGAGCGCGGAATGGAACTGGGGCGTCGGCCCCGTCCTCAACGAGACGCAGACCATCATCAACGCCGGCCGCCTCAATGGCGGTTATGTCCAGGCCACGTATAAATACGACGACAAATTGTATGGCACCGGAACCTGGTTCCCGTTCGTGAAATGGCAATACTACAGGGGCGGGGCGAAATTCGAGACCAACTCGCCTTTAAGCCGGCTCTACGAGCTCGATGTCGGCGTTGAGTGGCAACCGTTGCGTGAAGTCGAATTCACGGTCGACTATTCGTGGATGGACCGAACGAACGTGCTTGCGGCTCCCTACCGGCAGTTCCACGCCAACCTCATGAGATTTCAGCTTCAGTGGAATTATTGATTGGCCCCTCCCCGCGACCAGCATCAGTTGTAAGGAAGAGCTCCCCCGGCCTTTCCGGGGGCGCTTCGTTTTTTGCGGGACAATCGAACGCCGGCCAATATACGTTATCGCCGGGCATCTATTAGCCGCCCAACAGGCGCCGACGGGCGCGGTAACAGGCAATCTCACTGCATATCTTATCCAAGGCTGCGAATTTACTAGTCGTGGCTTTGGATTCGACGTGCTAAAGCGGACTCCGGTCAAGCT
>JBQTKC010000388.1:0-16100 GCA_052386575.1 Beijerinckiaceae bacterium | reverse complement strand
GCGCAGATCCCGCGAGTAAGCTTTTCCCGTCACGCTTCCCTCCATCGAATCAACGGTGAAAGGGAATCAGACTTCTCGCTTCACGCGAATCCCCAAGACGATTCCATCAACAATGAACTTGCTCTAGGCCTCGCGCCGTTTCGGCCAACCGTCGCAGGTCCGAAGCGCTGTTCGGGTCGCGACACGCGGGATAAACACGCCAGCCATCGGCCGCGTATTGTTTGGCGAATTCGAACCCGAGACCGCGATTTCCGCCAGTGATCAAGACGCTTGGCATCGCATTCTCCTTTCGGGCAGGCCAACCGGACCGGCTTGGCCAGGCGCTCCAATCCGATAGATTGACCGGCGATGGCCTGCGTCAAGTATCCAGCGTATCGCCCCAAGCTTCCCCCTCGCTCGAACGCGTGCGACTGGGCACGCGTCGAGGAAACTCAGCCTCCCTAGGTCCGGTCAACTGCCCGTGTGTGAAAAAAGCGAAGCCGCGCTTGACTTTGCCCCCTAAGCTTATCCATTTTGGCACACCCTCCGGTGCTTCGGGGTGTCCCGCTTTAAGGTTGGGAGGCATCCGCTGCGCGGTATTTCCGGCTGGCCGATGGTGTTTTCGAGTTGTTTGAAGACCCTCCCCTGCCCTACCTTTGCCGTGTTGCTTTTGTAGATTTCCGTGAACACTCTCCAATCGCGCTTGCGCGGCGGGGGGACGAATGTCAGGTTTCCCGCGGCGGCTGCCGCGATTCGGCCGGAATCAGGATATGAACCCAATACGCCAAGACCATAGGCCGCCAAGATGCTACGTGGGATTGGGCGGAAAGCCGCGGCAAGGCATAGGTGCCGGCGGGCGAGTGCTCTCCGCTCTCGCGGCCCTGCTCGGCGTTTGCGCTGGCCATGCCTCGGCCAACCCCGCGCTGGTGATCGAAATGCCGTCCGGCGCGATCCTCTACGAGGATCACGCGACCGACCCCTGGTATCCTGCCTCCCTGACGAAGCTGATGACGGTTTATGTGGCGCTGAGCGCGGTGCGCGATCATCGCATTGAGTTCGACACGCCGCTATCCGTCTCGGCGCGCGCAGCAATGATGCCGCCGTCCAAGATGGGCTTCCGGCCGGGCTCGCTGGTGACGCTCGACAATGCCCTGAAAATGCTGATGGTGAAATCGGCGAACGATGTTGCTGTTACGATCGCCGAAGGGGTTTCGGGCTCGGTCGAGGCTTTCGCCGAGGACATGAACAGCGCCGCGCGGGAGCTTGGCCTAACGCAATCCCACTTCGTCAATCCGAACGGCCTGCCCGACCCAGAACATGTCTCCTCCGCGCGCGACCTCGCGATTCTTGCGCGCGCGCTTTATCTGACCTTTCCCGAGCAGGCCAATCTCTTCAGCATCGGCGCCTTGCGGCTCGGCGGCCAAATCATCGCAAATCACAACAATCTGCTCGGCCGCTATCCTGGCGTCGACGGCATGAAAACCGGTTTTACCTGCGCCGCCGGGTGGAATGTTGTCGCGAGCGCTAGTCAAGGCGGCCGCAAGCTCATTGCGGTGATTTTGGGCGCGCCCAATCCGCGCAGCCGGACGATCATGGCCGCGGCCTTGTTCGATCGCGGCTTTGCCGGAATCGACCGGCCTTTGAAGCCGCTCGCAGACCTCATGGCGCAGACATCAATGAATAGCCCCGCCGCGGCGCCCGACATGCATCAATCGGCCTGCCGCGGACGCGGCAAAGCAGTGTCTCCATATGATACGGAACTCGCGCGGCTGATGGCACCGTTGCGTGCCGCCAAGACCAGAGCCCCCGCCGCGAACCGGCAAATTGTTCCGGCGGCAACCGAGGCTTTTGCCGGGCCCCTGCCGATGGCATCGCGAATTGGCACGGTGCCGCGTCCGGCGTTTTATCCCGTTCCTGTCTATGCCGGTGTGCCCGAGGGCTATGCCGGAGTTATCGCACAAGCTCGGCCAGGCCATTCACCAGTCGGAACAGCGCAAACGCCAAGCGTCGTTAGCGCTTATGCGCCCGCCACGGAGGCGGCCGCGCTCGACGGCACGCCGCTTCCCCCCGATGCCGGCGCGTTGCCGATGAAGGGCGCGGCCAAGAAAGCCACCGCGACGCCCGTTGTTCTTCCCCCCCGCCGGCTAGCGCGAAGCAAAACCGGCGACACGGACCTAGCGGTTGCCCGCAAGACGGCAAAAAAAGCTTGGCACAAGACTTTGAAAAAAACGAAGGGTAGAGTCGCAGGAAGAAAAGCCAGCTCCGCTAGGGCAGGCGTCCAAAATCATGCGAAATTCGCCCCAAAAATTGTCGAGAACGCGCGTTCCACGGCGCATTTTGCAGCGGATATACCCGCGAAAGTCACGGCGCAAACCGTCCAGACGAAAAGCAAGACGCCAGAGAGGCGTGCCAAGCCATGAGCTTTTGTTCACGTCTCGCCCGCCGTGCCGCCACGTATTTTCTTCGCCCAGGGCCGGCGAAGGGCACTCTCCTCGCTTGAAATCCCGCATTTGGTGGATATTTGTTGGGAAGAGGAGTGGCTGAGGAACGGCATGGCGCTGCGGCAGCGGCTCGACAAATGGCTGTGGTTCGCGCGTGTGGCGAAAACCCGGGGTCTTGCCGCCCGGCTTATCGTCGGCGGCCACGTGCGCGTCAACGCGCGGCGGATTGAAACCCCGGCCAAGGGGGTGGGACCAGGCGATGTCCTGACGATCTCGCTGGAGCGGCAGGTGCGGGTTCTTAAGGCCGTTGCACCCGGTGCGCGCCGGGGCGGCTTTTCCGAGGCCTCGTGCTTGTTCGAGGAATTGCCTGATCCGGGGGTTTGCCCTTCGTCCGGACCTGCCAGCGGGCCTATTTGAAAACTTGACCGTTCCCCGGACGAAAAAATCTTGCAGAATCCCTTGGACTATTTCGACCAAGTGGGCTAAAGCAGATCATCCCCATGGAATAGGCCGAATGCCGTACTTGGGCCTCGTGAAGGCGCCGCTTGGGCCAAGGCGCGTTCCGTGGAGTTCCGGTCGATGGCGCCGTTCCCGGCTTCGCGCTAGCTGGATAGCAAGTCGAGCGGGATGCCGGCGGTTATTCTCCTTGCCCTTTGGCAATAGGCCGCTCTCGCCGCGCCGGCGATGCGGCGATTGCCCGCGAAGGAAATTGATCATGACCTATGTCGTCGTCGAAAACTGCATCAAATGCAAGTACATGGATTGCGTCGAAGTCTGTCCCGTCGATTGCTTTTATGAGGGCGAGAACATGCTTGTGATCCATCCGGACGAATGCATCGACTGCGGCGTCTGCGAGCCCGAGTGCCCGGCCGAGGCGATCAAACCGGATACCGAGCCGGGGCTCGAAAAATGGCTTAAGCTTAACCTTGACATGGCGCGGGCTTGGCCGAATATCACGATTAAGCGCGATGCCCCTCCGGACGCCAAGGCATTCGACGGCACGCCCGGCAAGCTAGAAACTTATTTTTCCTCAAATCCAGGCCAGGGAGATTAGAGCGCGTCCCGATCGGCCGGTTTCAGAGGGTCGAGCAGTATTCTGCACAAGCTCTATAGCCACTGTGGGGTGCAGCTGATTGCCGCGGTTGCGAAAAAACCTGGCGCCCAGACGGAAAACTGGGGTTGAAGCTGCCCGCGAGCTGTATATCTTTTGATCTTTGTTCCTTTTTGTGTCACACTGTTTCGTGTTTGTGTCACATAGCTTCCCAGTGGCCGTCAGATGGGGAGCTTGCAGTCTCGCGTCGCCGGCGTCTTGGTGGCTTTAGCGGCGCCGGGATAACGATTCCTGGCGGCGTGGCCTAAAGTATCCTGCCCGTCAATCCGGCCAAGTCTTGGCCGGATTATCTTCGTTGAGGAGCGTCCCGCTTAGCGCCTCTCCAGGGCCGAAATTCAAAGCGTCCGAGCGGCTGATGGTTTGTCCGCCGTCGAGAGCCGTCTCGCCGCCAAAGCGGGACAGGGAAATGGAGCGTGCTTGGTATGGCGTCTGTCAAGAAGACCGTGAAATCGTCGAAGGCAAAACAGGCGAAACGGCCGGGAACACCTCAGGCAAAAGCGGCGAAACAATCCGCGATGCTCAAAGCCAAGCGGGCCGCCGCCGCGCGCGCGCGCGCTTCCAAGGAGGCAGCCGCCAATAAATCCTCGCGCGGAACGAAAACAAAAATGGCCGCTGCGACTCGCCGCGCGAATGGCCCGGTCGCGGCAAAGCCGGTGGCCAGGAGAAAGGCTTCGGCGGCACGCGCCGCGCCGCAGGCGCGCGGCACGAAGCGCGCGCCAAAAAAGGACGCGGCCCGGAGCACAAAGCCGGTGCTTGCCCGCGCTGCCGGCACTAGGCGCGGCGCGTCTTTACCTGCGATTGCCAAATCGGTCATGGGCAAGACCGCAAGTCCTGGCTTCGGCAACAAACCAGCCCGGGGAAAGGCGGCGTCCGCGCCGCAAAAGACGCCGGCGATCGCTGTTTCGCGCCGCAGTGCCACCAAACCGGCAGCGGCCGTGCGGGAGACCATCGAGGCCCCAGTTCGCACCGCGCAGCAAAACACCGCCGCGAGCAAGGCGGCCGCCCTGGCGATTCTCGCCCTTAAGCGAAACGCCGCGAAGCTTTCCGAGGCGCGCAGCCAAGCGCCGTTACCGCCTGCCGGCAGACAGGCCGAACCCTCTTCGAAGCCGGATTTAGGCGCAAAAGAGAGGTTGGCGTCGAGCAAAACGTCCGAGCAGGAAACATCCGCGCGTTCTGCTTTGAGCCCGGCGGATGCCATTGCCGCGCGCGTCCCGCCAATCGGTGCGGCGGCAGACGGTCCGTCGCAAGCCGCCGCCAAGGAACCGGGCAATCCTGTTGCCGCGAAGATCGCGGTGAACGCGCCGGATACCGAGACGCCACCCCACAAACAGAGCAAGCAAGGCGCTCGGTCACCTGCGCGCCTCGACGCCCAAACGGACTTGGCGGGGGCAAAGCCTGGCGGGAAATCCGTCTCCCCTGGGCAAAGGCCGGCCAAGACCGCGACCGCTCAACGGCAAATGTTCAAGCCGCAGGAGTATGTTGTCTATCCGGCTCACGGCGTCGGCCAGATCGTCGCCATCGAGGAACAGGAAGTCGCGGGCTTTAAACTCGAGCTTTTCGTCGTCCGATTTGTCAGGGACAAAATGATCCTCAAAGTGCCGACGCCAAAGGCCGCCAGCGTCGGAATGCGCAGGCTTGCCGATGCCCCCGCCGTTAAGGCGGCATTGGACACTTTGTCTGGCCGCGCCCGCGTCAAGCGGACCATGTGGTCGCGCCGGGCGCAAGAATACGAAACAAAGATCAACTCCGGCGATTTGAAGGCGATCGCGGAAGTTGTGCGCGATCTCTACCGTTCCGATACGCAGCCAGAGCAATCCTACTCCGAGCGGCAGCTCTACGAGACCGCGCTCGATCGCATGGCGCGCGAGATCCTTGTCGTGCAAAAGTTGACCGAGACGGAATCGTTGAAAGTCATTGAGGCGCAGCTGCAGAAAGGCCCGCGCCGCGGCAAGACCGAAGAAGCCGACGCCGAGGAAGCCGATATCGAGCAAGCGGCCTGAACTTTCGTTTAGGGCGTGAGCTTGGCGGCGGCCTTGGGAAGTGCTCGCCGGCCCCAGTTGCAAAGAGGGAAAATTTTGCAGGGGTGACGCCGTCATTGATGGAAAACACCGTGACCGATACAGTCGCGCCCGCCAATATTTTCGAACTTGGATTTGGTTTTTGGGAATCGAAGACTCTGTTGAGCGCCATCGAACTCGGCTTGTTCACGGAGCTTGCAGCGGGTCCGGCCGATCTTGCCGCCTTGACGTGCCGGCTCGGCTTGCATGAGCGTTCGGCGCGCGATTTCCTTGACGCGCTGGTCGCCCTAAAAATGCTCAATCGCGAAAATGGGCGCTACAGCAACACGCCGGAAACGGATCATTTTCTCGACCGCGCAAAGCCGAGCTACATGGGCGGCCTCCTCGAAATGGCGAATGCGCGCCTTTATGAGTCGTGGGGCTCGCTGACCGAGGCGCTCAAGACCGGCCAAAATCAGAATGAAGCCAAAGAGTCGGGCGATCTGTTCGCCGCGCTCTATGCCGATCCTGGCCGTTTGCGCTTGTTTCTCGCCGCGATGAGCGGAGTAAGCCTTGGCGCGGCGGAGGCGATCGCCGCCAAATTCCCGTGGAAGGAGTATAAAACCTTCGTCGACATCGGCACGGCACAGGGCATGGTGCCGGTGACCATCGCCCGCGCGCATAATCATCTTTCGGGCACCGGCTATGACCTTCCCGAAGTCAAGCCGGTGTTTGAGGAATTCGCCGCCAAGCATGGAATGCGGGAGCGGCTAAAATTTCTTAGCGGAAACTTCTTCACGGACCCCTTGCCCGCGGCCGATGTCTTGATCATGGGCCACATTCTGCACGACTGGGATCTCTCGCAGAAACGGATGTTGCTGGCGAAGGCTCATGCCGCTCTTCCCAAGGGCGGAGCACTCATTGTCTATGAGGCGATCATCGACGACGAGCGGCGCCAAAACGCTTTCGGTCTGTTAATGAGTCTCAACATGCTGATCGAGACGACGGGCGGCTTCGATTTTACCGGGGCCGACTGCCAGGGTTGGATGCGCGACGCCGGTTTCTCGCAGACGCGCGTCGAGCCGCTCAATGGTCCGGACTCGATGGTCGTCGCGATCAAATAGGCTGGGCGTCTCGTTACCCGCGAGTTTCTCGGTTTAAAATATCCCGCACCAGAGCGGACCCTTAACTGGGTGGACCGTGCGGTCTGAAATGCGCCATTTGCGGACGTTCGATGCTCCACCAACTCCGGCACGCGTCTACTCCGTAGGGAGCGAACAACAGAAACCGGGGACAAGGACGGACCAGTCAGCCGAGCCTAGGAGCCTTCATTGCGCGACGCGTGGCCGCACCCGCGACACAGTTTCCTGGTCGCAAATCCTGTCTGATGCTCATCAGCGGGCTCGGTGTGTCGCAAGCCACCTCTAATCCCCGAGCACCTTGCCCATGGCGCTAATTCTGATCGTTCAATACCTTAACTGGAAATGGGTGCAACAGTTTTGTCTTGCTCTTCAAGTAGTTGGTGACCTCTGTTATCTGCTCGACGGTCGCTGACGAGATTACACCCGTAGCGCAGGTGGACAGGGTATACGCGCCCGTCACGATGACGTAGTCACCCAGATTCCTTACCGCGTCGCAGGTGCACGCCGCTGCTTCCGGATTGTTCTTGTCGATGATGCATGGTTTATCCAAGCACCATGCCCAAGGCCGGTCATTTGAGCATACCGCATAACTCCTGACTGGCGAATAGCGTGACCTGACCTGCTGACCTTCGGGCGTTTCCTTAACCGGCTGGCACGGCTCCTGCCCAGCGGAGTAACCGGTGTTGACAGTACAATGACACGAGACCTGTTTGTCGTTTCCCGGGATCGGATCGCACCACGCAACCGTACATAATGCATACTTGCTTTTACAAACCTTGAAGTCCTGGGCGTGCGCCGCAGCGCTAACAGATGCAGGCAGACCGACAGCAATCACGATTGGAAGAATGATAGCGAATCTCTTTTTCATCGCCTACTCCTCCCGTTTCCCCAAAAGACCGATATGCCGAAGGAGTGTCTTGGGTCAAGCCCGGTCACGCCTATTACCCTCACGCACTGATTGTTCGTGGAGTCCGAGCGTACAAATGGCATGCGATCCAAAAAAGGAATCGTTCCTACTGGCGATCAGTTTCTAATCGGCTTCCCCCACGGCGGTGTTTGCAAAAGGTCAAAAGCAGCCGCCTTATGAAATCGGGAAAATGTCTGTTCTCCGCCCAGAACTGAAATGCAGCCTAAGCAACTCCTCGCTACTCCGAAGGTGCCGGGACGGCGCCAGCGATGCGCGGAAAATGGCGGCGCCAATGCGCGTTCGACCAATGGCGGAACCGGTCGAGGTAGAGATATAGCACCGGCGTGGTGTAAAGGGTCAGAAGCTGGCTGACGATCAGCCCGCCGACGATAGCGATGCCGAGCGGGCGGCGGATCTCGCCCCCCTCGCCAAAACTTAGCATCAACGGGACAGCGCCGAAAATCGCGGCGAACGTCGTCATCATGATCGGACGAAAGCGCAACATGCAAGCGCGAAAAATCGCGTCGCGCGGCGAAAGCCCCTCCATTCGTTCAGCATCAAGCGCGAAATCGATCATCAAAATCGCGTTCTTCTTGACGATGCCAATCAGCAAAATCACCCCGATCATGGCGATGATGCTGAACTCGGTGTGAAACAGCATGAGTGCCAGGACCGCGCCGACCCCTGCCGACGGCAACGTGGAGAGGATCGTGACCGGGTGAACGAAGCTCTCGTAAAGAATGCCGAGAACGATATAGACCGCGGCAAGCGCGGCCACGATCAACAAAAGCTCATTCGACAAAGACTCTTCCAATAAACGGGCGGTTCCTTGCAGGCCGCCATGGATCGTGGCCGGGGGGTGGAGCGCCTTCATCGCCGCCTCGATTGCCGTGGTCGCGTCGCTAAGCGATGCGCCGGGCGCGAGATTGTAGGAAATCGTGCTCGCCACGAATAGGCCCTGGTGGTTGACCGCCAAGGGCGCGTGGCCCGGCTCAAAATGGCTAAAGGCGGCGAGCGGAACCATGGTTTCCCGCGCGGTGCTGACGGGCGAACCGGCGGAAGTGCCTTGTTTGCCGGTATTGGCGAGCGCATTCGTTTGGGCGTTGCGCGCCTCGGCTTCGTCGGTAGTCGAAACCGCGCTCGAATTGACTCTCGACGACCCCGGCGCCAGCAGGGCGGGGCTTTGCGTCACCGTCCCCGCCACGGCATTGGTAACCGCCGTGCCGCGCGGGCTCGCGCCCGAGGTGCTGACATAAATTTCCTTCAGGATCGAGGGATCCTGCCAATAACGCGGGTCGACTTCCATCACCACATGATATTGGTTGACCGCTCTGTAGATGGTCGAGACCTGGCGCTGCCCGAAGGCGTCATAAAGCGTATTGTCGATCTGGCTTATGACAAGGCCGAGGCGGGAAACCGTGTCGCGATCGAGGACGATGCCGGTTTCCAAGCCTGTCTGCTGCTGGTCGGAATTGACATCCGCCAGCACGGAACTTTTTTGCAAGGCCTCGACGAGACGCGGCACGAAGGCGTGGAGCTCGCTCGCGCTCTCGCCTTGCAAGGTGTATTGGTATTGGGCATTGCTCACCCGCCCGCCGCTCCGGATATCCTGCACCGACTGCAGAAAAAGTTGCGCGCCTGGCACTTGCCTGAGCTTGTGGCGAAGGCGGGCGATCACCTCGTCGGCCGTCTCGCTGCGTTGGGCCTTTGGCTTCAGGTCGATATAGATCGAGCCGGTATTGGTCTCCCTGCCCGCGCCAGTAAAGCCCTTGACGCTGGCAATCGCGGGGTCGGCTTGCACGATCGCCTGAAGTTGCGCGAGTTTTAAGCGCATCGCCTGGAACGAGATCGCCTGGTCGGCCTGAATTGTGCCGGCCAAGCGGCCGGTGTCCTGCTGCGGAAAGAAGCCCTTTGGCACGAACTTGAACAATACGAAGTTGAGGCCAACGGCCGCAACCAAAACCAGCATCACCAAGATGCCGTGGCGCAGGGCCCAGCCGAGCGTTCGCTCATAACCATGCAAGACCTTGGCGAAGGGATCGAACCGGGGTTGGCGAAACTCTTCGGGCGGCGGGCGCCGGAGAAACCGGGCGCACATCATTGGCGTCAAGGTCAAGGACAAGGCGAGCGAGATGACGATGGCGATCGAAAGAGTGAGCGCGAATTCGCGAAACAGGCGGCCGATAATCCCGCCCATTAGGAGAATCGGCGTGAAAACCGCGATCAGCGAGAGGCTGATCGAAAGCACCGTAAATCCAACTTCCCGCGCGCCGGCGAGCGCCGCCTCGATACGCCCCCTACCCGCTTCGGCGTGGCGGGATATATTTTCGAGCACCACGATCGCATCGTCGACCACGAAGCCGGTGGCGATCGTCAGGGCCATCAGCGACAAATTGTTCAAGCTGAATTGCATGAGATACATCGCGCCGAATGTCCCGGCGATCGAAACCACCATGGCGACGCTTGGAATGATCGCGGCCCGAATATCGCGCAGGAACAAGAAGACAATCAGGGTGACCAAGAGAATCGCGATGGCCAAGGTCCATTCGGTGTCATGCAGCGAGGCGCGGATCGTAACGCTGCGATCGGAGGGGGGCAGGAACTCGACGTCGTTTGGCATCGCTGCTTGGAGCCGCGGCAATTCGGCCTTCACGCGCTCGACCGTGTCGATGATGTTGGCGCCGGGCTGACGGAAAACGAGCGCGAAAACCGCCTCCTTGCCGTCGGCAAGGCCCAGATTGCGCACATCTTCGACCGAGTCCAGCACATCGGCGACGTCGGTGAGATGGACCGGAGCGCCATTGCGGTAGCCAATGACGAGAGGCGTATAATCGGCGGCCCGGGTCGCTTGATCGGTGGTGTAGATTTGGAGTTGCCGCTCGCCGTCCTCGATCGCGCCTTTCGGGCTGTTGGCGTTGGCGGACGCCAGCGCCGCGCGCACGTCTTCAAGCCCGATGCCATATTTTGCCAAGGCGTGCGGGTTGATCTCGACGCGCACCGCGGGCAGGGCACCGCCGAAAATGTAAACTTGACCGATGCCCTCAAGCTGGGAGAGCCTTTGCTGGAGGATATTGCTGGCAAGATCATACATCTGGCCACGCGTCTTGGTCTTCGATGTCATGGTGAGGATGAGGATCGGCGCATCGGCCGGATTGATCTTGCGATAGGTTGGATTGGTGGGCCGATTGGTGGGCAGATCGGCGCCCGCGGCGTTGATCGCCGCCTGGACGTCGCGCGCCGCGCCGTCGATGTCGCGGCTAACGTCGAATTGGAGGATAATGCGGGTCTGTCCGAGGGCGCTTGCCGAGGTCATTTCCGTGACATGGGCGATCTGGCCGAGGTGGCGTTCGAGCGGGCCTGCCAAGCTCGATGCCACGGTCTCCGGGCTGGCGCCGGGCAGCTGCGCCTGCACAAGGATCGTTGGAAAATCGACTTGCGGAAGCGGCGAGACCGGCAGCTTCAGAAACCCAAGGCACCCCGCAAGCGCAATCCCCAAGGTAAGGAGGGTGGTCGCCACCGGACGCGCGATGAAAGGCGCGGAGACATTCATGGCAGAGACTCGGCGGCGCGGGTGACCGCGGCCAACAAAGGCGAGGCCGCGGCCAAGCGGTAACTGAAGGCCCGCAAGGGAATAACTTCCTTCATTGGACCTGATGCCCTATCACGATAGGACCCGACGCGCGATAGCGCGCTGCGAGAATTTCCGCTATTCCCTTGATCAAATCCGCCGCTGGCGCAGTGCGGAGCGCCGCGTGAACGGCCGGGTGGCTATTTTGCGCCAAGGAGCGGGAATCATGTGCGATGCGGACCCTGTAACGATCGAAACGTTCGACATTTTGCGCTTGTTGAATTCCCTGCCGCACCGCTACCCGTTTTTGATGATCGACCGCGTGATCGAGGCGCGGGGCGACGAATCCGGCATCGGCATCAAGAATGTCAGCATCAACGAGCCGCAATTCCAGGGGCATTTCCCGAAGCGCCCGGTCATGCCCGGTGTTCTTCTGATCGAGGGCATGGCCCAAACCGCCGGGGTTTTGTGCGTCAACGCGCATTCGCCCGGCCGCAAGCCGCCGCTGGTTTATTTCATGAGTATCAACAAGGCGAGGTTCCGCAAGCCGGTTCAACCGGGCGACCGGGTTGAGTTTCATATGACCAAGACCAACCGGCGCCGCACCATGTGGTGGTACAAGGGGCGCGCCTTGGTGGACGGCGTGCTTGTGTGCGAGGCGGAAATCGCCGCGATGCTGGCCGATGACGGCGCATAAGCTTGTAGCGCCGGGATTTTTTCCCGCTCCAGCCGCGCAATGGAGAATTCTTAATCCATGGCGACGGACGCCGCCCGCGTTGGGGCAGCGATCATTGAGATCATAGTCGGCAAGTAGACGTTGTGACCCGCGCTAAAGCGAACTCCGCGGCGGCGCAACTTGCTGCCAGTCGCGTAATGCACTATCCCGCCGTCTGGCACTCCTTGGGGTAGACGTGCGAATCTCGACCGCCCTAAAAAAAGGCAAGGATATGTCAAAGGCGCTCCGCAAGTTCTTGGATCAGCTTTTGCTAAATCTTTGTCCCGAAAAGCATGTCGGTGAAGATGAAGACCGTGCCGAAATTCCTAGTCGGATGTTGGTGATGAAGCATGTGATGTGTCCGCCACATGTCGTAGAACCATAATTTGGTAACCCAGTTCTCGGATACACCATGGTAGGTTTCATGAAACGATGACCAAAGCGCGGCATAGAGGATGCACGCAACCAGAACGAAAACGACCCAAGGCCAGCCGAGGAAAATGCCGAATAAGAACATTGGGATCGTCGCGCCCACAACGGCCAATGCGTTGATGTCGATGTTCACATCGTTGCGGCCCTTGCCATGATGCTCAATGGCATGTTCCCTCCACCATGAACCCTTTCCCATCCCCGGAACGTGCATCACCCAGCGATGCGCCGCATACTCGGCAAGTGGCGTGTAAAGAAGTAGACAGAGTATCGCGATCATCCAAGTCATTGACAGCCCCTTGCACCCTTGTTGGCCGGCATTTCAGATTGTCCCGCGGGCCGGGTGATCTATTTTCACAGATACCGCCCAGGTTACCAGCTTGTTGGCACTGAAATTGTCATGTTCGACGAGTTTTGGCAATGCCAAAACCATCACATTGGCGGTCGCCCATGACTTCGATCGCCAGCGCCCTGTGAGCGGATACCATGGCGGGCGGTTAGATATTCACACAAGGCTTCTCCAAGTTCGGGGGTTGCGCGCCTCATGCGAAATGGCGCGGCTGCGGCCGATCGGGCTTTCGCCGGGAACGGTCTCCGTTCGATCGCGGCCGCCTCCGCCGGCAATGCTCGTTTTTCTGGCCAAGCCTGCCGCCGGAGGGGGATGACGGTTCAAACCGGCCAGGACACGACGGGCTCTAACATATTGCCTTGCAATGCTTATTCCCGCTTCCAAATTCCCACAGCCAGACGGTTCCGAAGTCCTCGGTCACCTGGAGAATAACGGTGGCATGGATCTCGGACTGATGCTAAAATGCGGCAGTGCACGATAGTCCAAGGCCAGCAGGCCGCGAGTTTGGGATGAAGCGCATGGATCGCGCGGTTGGGGTTTCCTGGTATAATGGGCGTCGCGAACTGGAGAGCGGCTCAAGTCCTTCGCGCTTCTCCCGGCGGGTTGATCACGCGATGTAACGAACAATAAACGTGATCAACGATAAGACGTTGAAATCACACTCTGTTTTGAATACAATTTGGAGAATGCTAGATGAGCAAGGCGCTCAGCTTTGAAGACCTGGTTCCGTCGGCGCCGCAAGGGCGTTTTTCTTCGCTTCGCCGCCCCTACAGCCCGGCAGACGTCGCGCGGCTTCGCGGCTCGTTTCCGATTTCCCATACGCTGGCCGAGCGCGGCGCCAACAAGCTTTGGAAATTGCTGCACGAGCGGCCTTATGTGCATGCCCTTGGCGCCGTCACCGGCAACCAGGCGATGCAGATGGTTCGCGCCGGGCTCGAGGCGATTTATCTTTCCGGCTGGCAGGTCGCGGCCGACGCCAACGTGGCGGGCGCGATGTACCCGGACCAATCGCTCTATCCGGCAAATTCCGGGCCGGAGCTTGCCCGCAAGATTAATCGCGCTTTTAAACGCGCCGACGAGATCGAGCATGCCGAAGGCAGCGTCACGCGCGATTGGTTCGCCCCGATCGTGGCCGACGCCGAGGCTGGATTTGGCGGGCCCCTGAACGCTTTCGAAATCATGAAGGCCTATATCGAGGCCGGCGCGGCCGGCGTCCATTTCGAGGACCAGCTCGCGTCCGAAAAGAAGTGCGGCCATCTCGGCGGCAAGGTTTTGATCCCGACCTCGCAGCATGAGCGCAGTCTCGCCGCGGCGCGGCTGGCGGCAGACACCATGGGCGTGCCGACGATCATCGTCGCCCGCACCGACGCCGAATCCGCGCGCCTCATCACCAGCGACGTCGACGAGCGCGACCGGCCGTTCATCGAGCCGGACAGCCGCACGCCGGAAGGCTTTTTCCGGCTAAAGGAAGGCACCGGGCTAAAACATTGCATCGCCCGCGGCCTATCCTTCGCCGAATCCGCCGATCTCTTGTGGTGGGAGACCTCGCACCCAGACCTCCACGACGCCCGCGCCTTCGCCGAAGGCGTCCAGAAAAAATATCCAGGCAAGATGATGGCGTATAATTGCTCGCCCTCGTTCAATTGGAAGGCAAAACTCGACCTGGCGACGATCGCCAAGTTCCAGCGCGAACTAGGCGCCATGGGCTACAAGTTCCAGTTCGTGACCTTGGCCGGCTTCCATGTTCTCAACCACGGGATGTTCGATCTCGCCGCAGGCTACCGCGATCGCGGCATGGCGGCTTACTCCGAACTCCAGCAGCGGGAGTTCGACTCGGAGGCGCATGGCTACACGGCGACGCGGCATCAGCGCGAGGTCGGCACCGGCTATTTCGACGCGGTGGCCGTGGCCGTGTCCGGCGGCGCCGCTTCGACGACCGCGATGGGCGCGTCGACCGAGGCTGCCCAGTTTAAAAAACCGGACGCCGAAGCCGCCGAATAGGCCGGGCCGAGCGCAATCAAATCAATCATAAGTCGCGGCTCCGGCGCCGGGCCGCGATTTTTTTGGCGCCAATTAGAGCCGTTCCATGTCCCGCCGCCAGTGAGTCAGCGTCTTGGTGAGACCCGCGGGCGATGTGCGGGCGCCGCGAGACAGTCGAGCATCGGTTCGCTCAAGATGCGGATGGGTGCGGCACACTTTCCGAAGAAGCGCCTGCCGAGGGTTGCCGCCGAGATAGCCCTGCACGTGCTTACCTACAATCTCTCGCGGATCATGAACATCCTCGGCGTGAAGCCGTTCATCGCGGCGATCCAGACGTGAAAGGCGCGCATCAAGGCCCCCGGATCGCTCACGGCGGACCACGCAAACCACCTCGATTCCAGGTCAAGCTTGGCGCCGCCAGTCTCCCTCGGCCGAAACGCTTTTCACGGCCAAGACCCGGATCGGCTATCCGCGGTCACTTCCACCAGCCGGCAACCGGGCATTCGCCCTCTTTGCAGCGTCAGTTTCATCGCCATCGAACAATAAGTTCGGGGGACGATCCAGGCTACGATGCCTTATAACCCCTCCGATCGCGATTGGGTAAGCGTTTAGCTTAGACGCGCTACGACGACCAGTCGTTTGACCTCGCCATTTTGATATGCCTGCAAAAATGCGTTGTAGTTCTTGAAGGACACACATCCGTTAGAATCACCGTTCTGGCCAAGCATGTAGGTATGTGCGAGGAAACCTGTCCGTCCATAGAGGTCGCCATTGCCAACCGGTATAAGGCGCAACGCTTGTACCCCGTGGAAAAGCTGCTCGCGGGGCTGAAGCTCATAGACATTTGGCGGCGTGGCCCCGCGCATTCGTTCGTGGATGTAACGAGGATCGTCCAACCTATTGCCGAGGCCCGAATGCGCTTCCAATCTTGTTCCATTGGGCATGTAGACGGTATGCGCCGCGATATCGTATACGGCGGTCCGCCGGTCGTAACGGGGCGACGCGTTGGATGTGACGCCTCGCGCAGTGCCGAGAACGCCATCTTCCGGAGATGCGTATGCGAGGGCGGGCCTCGAAGGTTGAAATATGCCGAGAAACTTCTCGAAAAACGTGCGGTTGTCGGGGGGGATGTCTGGCGGGACGGACCTATTGTTCTGCCACGCCAACTGGCGGCCCGGCGAGGGTAACGGGCCACGGCTTTCGAGCGATGCCAACTCAGCGGGTCGCGGAACAGGCAAGGGCGCGCTCCCGTCAAGCCGAGGACCTGCTGGCGGCTGCCCGGCGATGTTTTCCCGTTCCGCGATCACGGCGGACGGCGCCGGTGAAATTGATTTAGGAATCAATTTAAGCGGCAAGCTTTGTGCAACCAAGGCCGGCTTCGAACCCGAGAAAGTTCGAGGGTCGACCAGCACGCCATAGGGATTGGAGGGAAGGGCTGGCGCAAGTGCGGCCGTTTCAATGGTTTTGGGAGCCGTAGCAGGG
>JBQTKC010000387.1:0-2809 GCA_052386575.1 Beijerinckiaceae bacterium | reverse complement strand
AGATTTTGGCGCGTAATCTCAATTGCCGACATGCTGCCCGCTCCGCGAATCAACGATATGCAGCATCGAGTCACATTTGCGACGCTTTGGGAATCCCCCAGGAGTCAGGTTCTCGGGCGGTTGGTATCAGTCTTCGGATCTCTGGGGCCGGCTCAATCGGCCAAAATGCGCGCCGGCGGGAAGACAACCTCGACCAAGGTGCCCTCGTGTTCCTGGCTCTTAATGGTAAGGGAGGCGTGATTGGCCTCGGCCAAGGCTTTGGTCAGCGGCAGGCCAAGCCCGGTGCCGCGCGACGGCCTCGCGGTGGCAAGCTGCCGGAACGGCTCGAAGGCCGCGCCGATGCCGGCCTCGGTCATGCCAACCCCGGTATCGCGAATGCGGATAACGGCGCTTCCCGCATCCGCGAGCGCGGTGGCGACGATGACTTGACCGCCCGGCTGATTGAACTTCACCGCATTCGACAGAAGGTTTAAGACGATCTGGCGCAGCGAGCGCTCGTCGGCGAGAATGTTGGGAAGTGCTGGCGACAGTGAGAGCCGCAAGGTGACTTGCTCGCGGCTTGCCTGCGGCTGCATGATCGAGACGCACTCGGAGACAATGCGATTGGCGTCGATTGATGCGAACGAGAATTCCATCTTGCCTGCCTCGATCTTGGAAAGATCGAGAAGATCGTTGACGAGACTCATGACCAGCGTGCCCGAGGCGTGAATGTCGGCGAGATAATCCTTGTAGCGCTGATTGCCGATCGGACCGAAACGCTCGTCCATCATGACTTCGGCAAAGCCAAGAATCGCATTGAGCGGTGTCCGGATTTCGTGGCTGACCTTGGCGAGAAAATCCGATTTCAACGCGCTTGCCCGCTCGGCGTTGTTGCGGGCGTCCTCAAGCTCCGCCTCAACCTTCTTCCAATGCGTAAGGTCACGCAAGAGGGCACAAAAGCGCGCCGCGCGTTGCTCGCCGGCGCTCTTCGTTGCCCCGATGCGGCCAAGCGTCATGAAGACCGGAATAGTCCCGCCTTGCCGGGCAAGGCCAATGACTTCGCGCCCTTGATTGAGCAAACTGGCGGCGCCTTGCGATTGCATCCCTTCGAAATAGGTTTTTGCCAGCGCCCGGCTTTCCGGCGCCATCAGGCTGGTGAAATGCGCACCCGCCACTTCGTTTTGATCGCAGCCGAAAAGAGCCTCGCCGGAGCGGTTCAGGCGGAGGATCAGCCCTTGCGAATCAAGCACGGCAATGCCGTCCATCGCGGTATCCACAATGGCGCTTAGTTCGCGAAACTCGGCTTTTTGGCGGGCCAGCTCCTTTTCGAGGTGTTCGCGGCTGCCGCCCGAGCCCAGCCGCGACGCGCTACGCGCGGCCTTTGGCGGAGCCGGTTCGATGGAATCTTTCCCGTGGCCCGCGGCTCCTGGGCCGGCCCGAAACTCGGCGCGCGCGGCGAGGGACGCTGCGTCTTCCCGCCGGTCAACAACATCGATGACCGCGGCCACAAACAGCGGCGGCACCCCTCCGGCACCAGTGCGGCGGCAAAGCAACGTGATGGTTCGCGTCGCCCCGCCAATGTGAAAATGCAACGTTTCGATAGCGGGCGCGGCATCGAAACAAAGGCTTTCGGCAATATCGGTTAGCCGCGGCGTGCAGCCGCCCGCGCCGCCGCAAAGAAAGCGAAAAAGGCCGTCGAGAGTCTTGGCGCCGCACAAATGCGGCAGGCTTTTGCTGGCGAGAATCAGCGTGTCCAGATGCGCCGCATCCTTACCGCGCATCGCCACAATTGGCATATGGGACGCTAACCCGGACGGCAGGACAGCCAATATATCCGCGATGTCTTGCTCGCTCAGGCCCGGGGCGCGGCAAAACTCGGTCATGCAGCCTTGCGCTTTCTCCGCCGGCATGGATCACCTTAACGAAATGCAGGCGCTGCCGCCGCCGAAGGTCCGCCGGCCGCTGCCATTGCGAGGCGATGGGACCAACCTATTCTAAAAGCTCAATAGTTAAAATGCGACAGCATAGCGGTTTGGTTTTCCGCTCTTGCGAGACATCGATCAAATTCTTGCAATCGCGGAGCGATGCTTTTACGGTCTTGTGCATTCCCTCACGCCGCCATAGCTCAGTTGGTTAGAGCGCTAGATTGTGGATCTAGAGGTCCCCCGTTCGAGCCGGGGTGGCGGTACCATGTATCAACGACTTAGCAACCCTCCGGACGGAAAGCCTGCACCGGCGGCCGGGGTCAGGGCAGGGCGGAATCGACAAGTCCGCGGCTTGTGATCACGATCCAGCCGGCGCCGCGCCTTTCGATCGATTTCACCCTACCGGCACCGGGAATGGTTTCTCCTGGTGCGACCTCGATCAAGCCGTGCGGACTTTCGACGAGAGCGATCCCGTCGTAAACGTCCCGGACAACCCAGTTCGTGATCAATTGCGGTCGGCCGATGGCGTTTTCAAGCGGCGGCTTCGCCGGCGCACCGGCAAGTTGCGCTTGTTGCCCGGCGGCGGGCCTACTTAGTACCGAGGCGGCGCCGCCTGATGTGGTAGCGGGCGGTGCCGCGATCTGGCCCTCGATGCGATCGAGCCGCTCGACAATTTGGGAAAGTTTCGCGCCGGGTTCGCGCTGCATGCGCTCGACCTTACCCGCAAGTTCGGCGATCGAGGCGGCGGTTGCCTTGTTCACGGCTTCGAGACGCGATTTTAGGCCATCGAGCGCGGCCGTATCCTTCGCGCTCTGGCCCTGCGCGGCGCGCAAAGCCTCGACGCCCGCTTTGAGGGCCGAGATATCCTTGGCCATGATTTGCGCCGTCCGGAGCATCTCGGCAGA
>JBQTKC010000386.1:0-5046 GCA_052386575.1 Beijerinckiaceae bacterium | reverse complement strand
CTCGAATCAGGCCGCCTCCCTTGAATCACAAATGATTCATATGATTCAACAACTTTCGAGACGGACACTAAGAGCTCAGAAACGCAGCGTCAGATGGGCGCGCACCCCTCGCCCGGGCAGCAGGATTTCGTTCTTCTTGAACGAGGCGCTGTTGCGCATCTGATTGTTCAGCAAATTATCTCCCACAAGACCGAAGCGCAGTTCGTCGAACCCAAGGCCGGGGCTGAGCTTTTGGCGAAAGGCGATCTCCATCCGCAGGTTGTCATAGCCCGCGGTCGGGGTTTCGAACGGCGCCGTGAAATTTTGCGCGAAGGCATGAATGAGACCGATACGGGCAAACCAGGTGTCGTCCCGGAAATAGGCGCCGCCGCCAACGCGCATCGGAGGGATGCGCGGGACATTGGCCCCATTGGTGAACCGCGCCCGCACATAGTCGTAAAGCGTATCGACACCTATCGTACCGGGTCCGGCCGGCAAGAGGTCATATTGCAGGCCGAGCTCGCCGCCGTAAAAAATCGCGTTTTGCTGTGAATAGACAATTTGCTGAAGCTCCGTGCCTGTGCCACAGGATGCAAAATCATCGTCGCAGGTGATGCCGGTGAGCCTTTTGAATACAAAATTGTTAAAGTAGGTGTAATAGATGCTTGCATCAAAACGCAGTGGCCCGCTGACACGCCTTAAGCCGAGTTCAGCGGTCTCGGCGATTTCCATGGAGAGATTGGGATCGCCGATCTCGAACGTATTGGTCGCGTCATGCGGTCCCATGGAAAAAAGCTCCGGAGCATTGGGTGCGCGCTGCGAATAAAGGCCGCTCAGGCTCAGGACCGTGTCCCAGGGCAGGTCCTGCAACAGTCCGAGGCTTGCGCTCAATGGCAGGAAGGTGCGAACCGCCGGTTTCGCCGGGGGCGCGTCCGGAGGCGGCAAAAAATCTACCGGAAAATTGGCGGCCGAGCCGCCGACATTGTCATATTCGATGCGTCCGGCAGCCTGGACACGGGTCGTGTCCGTTAACGCCAGCTCCTCGAAAACATAGCTTGCGAGCGACTGGCGGAGCGTCGGGGCCAGGAGCGAACCGGCTTCGCCGGAAGTTGCGAGTGCACGATTGCCGGTCTGAATACCAATAGCTCCATTCAAGACGCCGAGGAGTGTGCCGAAAGGAGTCTGCTGGACCTCGGCGCGGACTTCCTGTTCCCTTGCCTTGAACGTCGCTCGCACACCATCGATGCCATCTTCACCGAAGCCGATCTCATCGTGCCTGTAATCGGCCGCGACGAGCCAGAAACGAAAGGCGTCGATGAGATCCGACGACGGCCTGGTTTCGCCCTTCGCCATCACTTTGTCTTGCACGGCATGAACGCGGGTCATCGCCTCCGCGGCGGCCCCGCCGGGGATATGGTAGGTCGTATTGAAATTGCTGAAGGCAACACCGGCAAATCCATTGTCGTGGATATAGGAGCCGCCAAGCGACACACCCTGCCTGTTCGCCGCGGAATTCTCTTGTACGCCGCCCGGGATCGAATAGTTTTGCCCGGCTCGTGCAAAAATGTCCGCGTGAACCGCGAAATTGCCAGTGCCGGCGTCGAACTCACTGACATGATCAATGCCGTTATCGACCGAAGTGACACCGGTCAAAGTTGACGCGGCAATACCGGTTGGTGGAATGAAAGTGGGTATTCGATTGTTCGTCGCGTCGACGACGCCCCCGATTGCCTCGGAACCATAGCGCAAGGTTGCCGGTCCGCGGATGACTTCGATCCGTTGCGATGCCAAGGGATCGATCGGCACGGCGTGATCCTCGCCAAGCGCGGACACGTCGCCCACAGCGGTGCCATTCTCCTGGATGCGGACACGAAAATTATCGAGACCGCGAATGATGGGCCGGTTAGCCGCGAGGGGCGCGAAGGTCGTTCCGCTCAGACCAGGCTTGTTAAACAGGGCATCGCCGAGCGTGTTGTATTGCCCAAGTTCGATCTCGGATCGCGGCACTACGGTCAAAGATGCATAGGCCTTGTCGATGACAATCAAGGTTCCAAGCTCGGTGGTGCCGTCGGATTTCTTTTGCGGCCGCGCAATGGGGCTTTCCACGGTGACGAAAACGGGGGGAAGCTCGATCGGACGCTCGATCGCGCGTGCGGCGCCTCCCATCATCAAAACTATCGCCAAGGTGCAAGGGCCGGCGAGCGTGTGCGCGTTCAGGATTGCCATGGCGTGACCTTGGCTTGGATTTGTACGTTATGTTATTACATAACAAACCACCGCCTTGTCAACCCGCGCCGCACCCTTCCCTTAGTTCTCAGGAAATGGCGGCACGGCAGGGCGGATCGAGAATTGCCAGATCGGCGTCTTTCCCGGCCTTGCGAGTCCGAAGGGGCATGCCCTGACTGATCGCCGTCTCCACCTGCCGAAGGAGTGGATCGAGGACACCGAGCGCCGGAAAGCCGCGAGCATCCCCGGCGACGCGAGGTTCGCGGCCAAGCAAAAGATCGGCATCGCCATGGTGGAGGCGGCGCACGTTGCCGGGGTTCCGTGTTCATGGGTTCTGGGCTACTCCGTCCACGGGAGCGACAAAGGCTTGCGCGTCATGTGTATAAGTCTGGATTTGATTTGACAGACATCGCCCGATGAATGCGAAGCTTGCCATTCATCTCTTGGCGGCGAGTTTGGCGAGCGATCCGCTTTTGTCAATGATCGCCAGAGGACGTTCGGAAGAACGCCCGTCGCAAGCAACGGACCATGGCGACCGCCTCCGGCGGCGGCCCAAAGGGCCGTCATTGACAAAAACGGATCCGCCTCGCCGATAATTTCCGCCGTGCGATGAAATGGCGAAATCTGACATTGTCCGATGGGTCAAATCCAGACTTTCACACGTTAAACATTCGTGAGGCCATCGCTGATGGCGCCTCAATGCTTTTTGGACGGCAACCATGCCAGCGGATTTCCTGTATCGGTGGTGGAGCTTCCCCGGTGACTTAGCTTGCACTTGACTGGCGTTGCACGGCTGCGTTTCCCAGTTACGGTCAAAACGGCTTGAACACGACCAAAAACACGATCGCGGCGACGAGAACCGCCGGCGCCTCGTTAATAATCCGGAAAAAGCGAGAGCCATGCCGGTTCGTCTCTTCCGCCAGATTCTTCCGGAGTTTGGCAAAATATCCATGCAGCGCGCTGAGCACGATCACCAGGGCGAATTTTGCGTGAAACCAGCCCGCATTGAGATAGCCAGCCTGAACCGCAAGCATAAGCCCGGTTGCCCAGGCCGCGAGCAAAGCGGGCAGCATGATCGCCCGCATGAGCCTGCGTTCCATCGCCACGAAGGTTTTCGCTTGCGGCGAGCCTTTCGGCGCTTCGGCATGATAGACAAAGAGCCGCGGCAGATAGAGCATCCCCGCCATCCAGGAAATAATCGCCAGGATATGCAGCACCTTGATCGAAAGATAAAGATTGCTCATTCGGCAGAGTTTCCGCGAAGGATTTCGAGCATGAGCTCGATATGCTGCGGGGGCGTATGCGGCAAGACGCCCTGGCCGAGGTTGAAAATATGCGGCCTTCCCCGGAAGGCGGAGAGTATCTGCCGCACAGCGTTCTCGAGCGCAGCGCCGCCCGCGGCGAGCGCCAGCGGATCGAGATTGCCTTGCAGCACCAAACCTTGATCGAACGTTTTCGCGGCCCAGCGCGGATCGGCGCAACTATCGAGCCCAAGCACGTTTACTCCGGTGCGTGCCGCGAACTCCGTGAGATGGTGGCCAGCGCCTTTCGCAAACCCGATCACGCGGGGCTGCTGGTGGCGCAGCCGGAGGCCGGCCACAATTGCCGCGACCGGCATCAGACACCAACGCTCGAACTCGGCGAAGGGAAGGACGCCAGCCCAGGTATCGAAGATTTGCACGGCCTCGACACCCGCTTCGATCTGCCAGCCAAGATAATCGATCGAGGCTTCGACCAGCCGGTCAATGAGACTCT
This sequence comes from Beijerinckiaceae bacterium, assembly GCA_052386575.1. Classification (GTDB taxonomy): domain Bacteria; phylum Pseudomonadota; class Alphaproteobacteria; order Rhizobiales; family Beijerinckiaceae; genus Methylocapsa. The sequence goes on along the minus strand of JBQTKC010000386.1, from coordinate 1,086 downwards.
GAAATAGATCGCGCTGGCGGTAGGCAAACAGACGGGCTGGCGCCTGATCGGCCGTGCTTTTGCCGGCAATCATATAGCAAGCAAGCGTCCATGGCGCGCCGCAAAAGCCAATCAACGCGGTCGTGGCGGGAAGGGCTGACTTGACACGCTCGATCGTCTCGAAAACCGGACCGAGCCTGCCATGATCTAGCGGGGCGTTCAGCCTGGCAACATCCGCCGCCGTCGCAAGCGGATCGAGTCTCGGACCGGCGTCCCGTTCAAAAGCGACTTTTTGGCCAAGGGCATCGGGAATAACCAGGATATCGCTGAACAATATGGCGGCATCGAATCCAAAGCGCCGTACCGGTTGCAAGGTTGCTTCCGCCGCAAGGGCCGGTGTGTAACAAAACTCGAGAAAGGCCGGGACCTTGGCACGAAGCGCTTGATATTCCGGGAGGTAGCGCCCCGCTTGCCGCATCAGCCATACAGGGGGCGGTAAACAAACTTCGCCGTCGATGACTCTTAGCAATGGTTTGGTTTGAACAGGGGTTTGGCCGTCCAAAGCTAAAATCCTCTAAAATAAGAGAATCTTTCTTTAAAGATTCTGATTTGTTTAATTGGGGCGGGGCTGAGCTTATTCGCCGGTTTACACAAGCTAGCGCCAGATATGTGTTTATCCACTTTATCGACAGGCCATGACGCGCGCGAGGAGTTCTGGCTTTTTCTTAAGTCAGCCGAGGTGGCTGGGAAAAGATCGGAATCTCAAATAAACAGGTTTTGATTTCATATCCAAATTCACACCGGCGCGCTTGCGATTGTTCAGCCATTGATGGGTGTGGATGAATTTTGCTTTTCTGTCCAACAAAATGGTTGCCAGCGGGCGGGGGCGCCAGTAATCCCGCTTTCTCCCCAGCATTCCCGCAAATTTCGGGAAAACCATGGCGAGGCATGAAAACTCGTGGGGCGGCACTACTTCCATTTGCACCTGATTTCCGATGCGACGGGCGAAACCTTGATTGCCGTGAGCCGCGCCGTCGCGGCGCAATACGAAGGAATCTCGTCGCTTGAGCATGTGTACCCCCTGGTGCGCAGCAGGGCGCAGCTCGA
>JBQTKC010000385.1:0-13235 GCA_052386575.1 Beijerinckiaceae bacterium | reverse complement strand
GTAGCTCTTCTGTTAACTGAATGACAATGCGATAGGATGCGACGTTACTGTCCTCGCCTGGCATAGAATTATATAATAGTATTGTTCCTGTTATCACTGTTACTATAGAGCTAACTATAAACATCCCTGCTATCACTTTGGTCGCCACTAGTTCTCATCCTGTTTACTTAGAAGCCCGCCCTGCGATTGACGAGTATCGACAAATGCTCTTCTAAAGGCAATATATGAAAGCGCTGTCTGATCACGTGGCTTTGCTATCGAAATATGATTCTCTAGAATTGGATTAAGCGGCTCAGTACATAGATTTGTTGCACTCTGACGGGTCACGACGTCTATACCGCTGGTAGCTAGTATTTCGTAGGCACAGAACGAGCGTACCTTTAATTTCGCCGCTAGCCACGAACTCTGCAAACTTTCGATGTAAGTGTTCTCTCCCATCGGGAACATGTCATGAAATTGCGGATTTTTGCTTAGCTCTGCAATCCTCGCCAGCTCGCTGCCCGTTGTAGGCGTAGAAAAAAAATAGGCGAACCCTACCTTCTGTATTAGCTCGCGATATTTCAGTAAAAGCGCTCTCGTTACCAGGCCTCCCATGCTGTGCGATAGGAAAATAAGTTCCTTGTGTTCAAGTACTCCCGCGTTTCCGAGGATGAGGTTCATGTTGTCAGCTAGTTCGTCGATCGTATATGACTTTCCTATGAGTGGGCTATGGAATTCATAAATGTAAATATTGTAATTATCAAATATACTGTCATTTGCCAATAGATCTGGCCAGTATGCCTTCGTTATGGGGTTCGTCCAAGTGCTTTTTCCGTCGCCGAGCACTCCGTGCACGAAAAGTATGACGCCATTATTGTCTTGATTCAGTCGAACGTAATGAGACCCTTCATCTTCTACTCCGGCAGAGATTTCACGGTTGGCTGATAGTAGAACAACCGCGATAACAACTGCGATAAAAATACACAATACAGCAAAGATAGAACGTAGCCACCATTGATAGCTTTTGAAAAAGGCCATTTTGGTCATAACCCCAATACGGAGCGCCACCCGTGGGCGATCATGGAACAGGTGATATCTACTGGGTGATGCGGGTCAAGCTTTGCTCCATATGCTTTAACGCCAACCAGAGATTCGCCTCGGCCCAAAGCAATGGGGTGTTTTCGTTTGGCACATACCTGCCGTACTCAAGGTAATAGGCTTCCGGACATCTTAGGTCTTCGTTGATCTGGCCCAGACTCCGGTTGAGATAAAAGGTCTGTTGCTCCAATGTAGCCCTCTCGCCCGACTCCATATATCGTTGCCCGTGGATCGCTGAGATTATTGGATCGAAGATACACCATTGTGCTTCCTCGCCTTCCCTCAGGAGCGCATCGCGGCGGTCCAGATCATCACTGAAATCCTTAGTGGATTCTTCAGGTGGAAGGAATTCCTTGTAACTGGCGCACCAATAGGAATCACCGAGGTAGCGGCGGATCCCGACCTCGCCTTGTAAGTGGCCGATCACATTAGTCATCACTTGGTCCGCCATCTCTCTCCCTACTACTCCAATCGGATATATCAAGAACAGCAATGCTGCGTCGAAAGACCGGCGTTTTCGCCTGTCTGGCTGGACGCACTCCGCAGGCAAAATTACTTCGAGCGCCCGCTTTCCCCGATCGCGCAGCTCGTCTACAAGATCAATGTCAACTTTGAGTCTATTCGACTCGAACGCTTCGCGAAGCGCATAATTCGCATCGAGCATCGCTTTCAGCTTGTCAAGCCCGCCGATCACGACTCCAATGCTCGATGCGCTCACCTTTCTAATTTCTTCCCAATGGCCGCTGTCTTCGTCCTCCCAGAAACGGATTGCCCGGAAGTAGGCGACAAACGCTGCAAGCAGCTCAAGGTCGTCGCGGCTTAACGTCACCGTTTTGGTGATGGCCAGCTTACAGAACAGCCAAACAAAATAGCCTAATGCGTCATTCTGGGCGTGGGCCCACTTTTCCGGGACTTCTTCGAGGTGATTTCCGTCAAATCGCACGTGGACCCGGTTCATTGGCTCATTGAGATCGACCGAATTTGAAACGATTTTTGCAAAGCGTGATATGTGCTTGCGAAAGTAAGTTGCGAGCGACCGCACGACACCAACCGATGCGGCGAGCTGCCCATTAACATAGTGGGAATATGCCACGTAGACGTTATCGCGCACCCAAACGTAATGATATCCGCCCTTAGCCCGGCCGAAGGCAGGCTGGCTCGCCGGATAGAGACCGTTTCCGATTGGGCGGAACAAGAGGGTGCCGTGCTTGACCAAAAAAGTCTTCAGCATGGAGATTTCATCAAGGGAATAGTGTGGCCGGATATGCCGCGCCAGCGCATCGTTGTGTATTATGGGTCGTTTCATTGGATCAGGTTGGCTGGATTGGGTCATGCACCAATCTCCGACGTCAGCCGGGGCGATCCGCGGCCATGATGTAGTTGATGTCCATGTCGTGCGAGAGCCGCCATTTGGCCCGCAGGGGATCATAGACCACCCCCGCCTCATCCTTGATGCGCAGGCCGCAAGCGCGCAAGGCCTTGGCGAGTTCTTGCGGGGTGACGAATTGGCTCCAATTGTGCGTGCCTCGCGGCAGCCACCGCAAAAAATATTCGGCGCCGACGATCGCGACTGCAAAACTCTTAAAAGTGCGGTTGAGCGTGGCGGCGGCAAACATGCCGCCAGGCCGCACCATCGCGGCGGCTTCGGCGAGGAAGAGGGAAACATCGCGCACATGCTCGACGACTTCCATGGCGAGGACAACATCGAAGGCAACACCCTCCGCCGCAAGCTCCTTGGCGCCGGCGCAGCGATAATCGATGGCAAGGTCTCCTTTCGCGGCGTGGTCTTTCGCCACCTCGATGTTGTGCCGCGCCGGATCGATCGCGGTCACGCGGGCGCCAAGCCGGGCGAGGGGTTCCGCGAGAATGCCGGCGCCGCACCCTATATCGAGGATCGTAAGATCCCGGAGCGCCCCGGCCGAGCGCCAGTCGCGCGGCATTCCGCCGAGGGGAAAATGCTTGCCCAAATGTTCGCGCAAATAGGCGACCCGGACCGGGTTGAATTTGTGGAGCGCCCGCATGGGGCCATCGAGATCCCACCATTGCTCCCCGAGCTGGTCGAATCGGGTAACCGACTCCGGGTCGATCGTCGCATCGCGGCGGCGCTTATTCTGGCTGCTCATGACCGATTTCCCATTGACTCGATGTGCCGCTATTCGCATGGTTGCGCGGGCCCGCGCGGTAGCGAGCCCGTTGATTTCCTACCTGATCATCCCGCCTTGGCAAGGAAATGATTGCGGCACGATGGCCCGGCTTGTGATGAAATTTGGCGGCACGTCGGTCGCAAACATAGAGCGCATTCGCAATGTTGCAAGGCACGTCGCCCGCGAGCGGGGCGAAGGTCATGACGTAGCGGTCGTGGTCTCGGCGATGGCCGGCAAGACCAACGAACTCGTCGGCTGGTGCGAGGAGGCGGCAAAGCTTTGCGACCGGCGTGAATACGACGCCGTTGTCGCCTCCGGCGAACAGGTGACCGCCGGGCTCCTCGCCATCGTATTGCAGGAACAGGGAATTGCCGCGCGCTCGTGGCAAGGCTGGCAGATTCCGGTTCTGACCTCGAACGAGCATGGTTCGGCCCGGATCGAACATATTAAGGCGGCGGCCATTGCCCATGGTTTTGCCGCCCGGGGGGAAGTGGCGGTGATCGCTGGTTTCCAGGGCCTGCACAAGGAAAGCGGGCGCATTGCGACGCTTGGGCGGGGCGGCTCCGATGCAAGCGCCGTGGCGGTCGCCGCGGCGATCGGGGCGATCCGCTGCGACATCTATACCGATGTCGACGGTGTCTATACCACCGATCCCCGGATCGTGCCGAAAGCCAGGCGGCTCGATCGCATCGCTTTCGAGGAAATGCTGGAAATGGCCTCGCTCGGGGCCAAGGTGCTCCAGGCGCGCTCGGTTGAGCTTGCCATGGCGCAAATGGTCAAGACATTCGTGCGGTCGTCGTTCGACGATCCGGGCGGCTCTCAACAAGGCACGTTGATTTGCGGCGAGGAGGATATCGTGGAAAGCCAAGTGGTTACCGGCATCGCATTCTCGCGGGACGAGGCGCAGATTACCTTGCGCCGCGTGGCCGATCGCCCGGGCGTTGCCGCCGCCATATTCATGCCGCTCGCCGACGCCAATATCAATGTGGACATGATCGTTCAGGTGGCGTCCGAGGATACGGGCGTGACCGATATCACATTTACTGTTTCCGCCGCGGATTTCGCCCGTGCCCAAGCGGTTTTATTCGAAGCGCAGCCGGAAATCGGCTTTTCCAGTCTGCACGGCGCGAGCGATGTCGTGAAGATTTCGGCGATCGGCGTCGGCATGCGAAGCCACGCCGGAGTGGCCGCTCAGGCGTTTAAGGCGCTGGCCGAAAAAGGCATCAATATTCGGGCGATTACGACCTCGGAAATAAAATTCTCGGTGCTGATCGAAGCCGCGTATACGGAATTGGCGGTAAGGACGTTGCATACCCTTTATGGCTTGGACAAAGCTTGACTGAAAGCGGCCGTCTTCGTCTTGTCTCAAGGTTTTGGTTACCGTCGTGGTCCGGAGTTTGCTAGGTTAAGTGGACCAAGGGCCAAAATCGGGAATCGGGATCGGCTAAGGCGAGCATTTTCACCCGAAGCGGATCAAGGTTCGCTTCGGCAAGATTAGATCAATCCAAAGTTGAGAACTTTCCCGTGCTTCGAGGAAACATGAAGTAGCTCTCGACCATGATCCGCGATGAAGATCATGCAAAAACACGAAAACTAGAGCGCAATCCGGTAGCGCGGGCCCTGGCCGCGGGCCCGGATGGGGCGAGCTGTTTGCCAGCCGGGGATTTTGGGCTCGGCGCTGGAACTCTGGAATCGATGCAACCGTTGCCGGATGAGCTGGCGATGATAGCCTGAGGATTGAACAGGAAACGCGCATGTTTGGGACGCTCGGCGGCCCCCGTATGTTGCTGCGCCGCCTTCGCGAGGTCATGGCGGAGCCGGTCAGCCCGCAGGCCCGGCTCGACAAGATCGTCGTCCATATCGCCGCGAACATGGTCGCGGAGGTTTGCTCGGTCTATGTGCTGCGCGCCGACGGCCGGCTCGAACTTTATGCGACGGAAGGCTTAAAACGCGAAGCCGTTCATCTGACCACGCTGCGCACCGGCGAAGGACTCGTCGGCCTGATTGCCAAGACCGCCGAGCCTCTCGCGCTTGCCGATGCGCAGTTGCATCCGGCCTTCGTGTACCTGCCGGAAACCGGCGAGGAAATTTATTCGTCTTTCCTCGGCGTGCCGATCCTGCGCGGCGGCAATACGCTCGGCGTGCTGGTCGTCCAAAACAGGGCGCGCCGGACATATCCCGAGGACGAGATCGAGGCGCTCGAGACAACGGCGATGCTGCTCGCCGAAATGATCGCCTCGGGCGAATTGCAGTCGCTCGCCCCGCCTGGCCGGGATATTGCGCTTCGCCGGCCGCTCGCCATGAAGGGAACCCCGATCGCCGACGGCGTTGGGCTTGGCCACGTCGTCCTGCACGAGCCGCGCATTGTCGTCAAACAACTCGTTGCCGAGGACATCAAGTCGGAGTTGGCGCGGCTCGATACCGCGATTGGCGCCATGCGTAAATCACTCGATCTTCTGATCGATCGCGGCAAACTGGGTCAGGGCGAACATCGCGATGTTCTTGAAACATTTCGGCTATTCGCGAACGATGCCGGATGGCTGCGCCGGCTGCGCGAAGCGGTGCTGACCGGGCTCACCGCGGAAGCCGCGGTGGAACGTGTCCAAAACGAAGCGCGGGCCAAATTGCAGCGAAGCACCGAGCCGTTCGTCCGCGAGCGGCTCCATGATCTCGACGATCTCGCCAATCGGTTGCTGCGTCAGCTGACCGGTCAGAGTTTCGCCGGCGCGCACAGGGATTTGCAGCATAATTCGATCATTGTCGCGCGCGCCATGGGGCCTGCCGCACTGCTCGAATACGATCGCGCCAAAATCCGCGGCCTTGTCCTAGAGGAATCGGGCGCCTTAAGTCATGTCGCGATCGTCGCCCGCGCGCTCGGCGTCGCGGCCGTCGGCAACGTCGCCAACATTGCCGATTTGGTTGAGCCCGGCGATGCCGTGATCGTCGACGGCATCTCCGGCGACGTTCAACTGCGCCCGCCGCCCGACGTCGAACATTCCTATGCGGAAAAGGCGCGTCTACGCGCACGCAAACAGGAACAATATCAAGAATTGCGCGACGTGCCGGCGATTACGAAAGACGGCGTCCCGGTCGATCTGCTGATGAACGCCGGAATGCTGGTCGATCTCCAGCACGTCGCGGAAACCGGTGCCGTGTCGGTCGGGCTTTTCCGGACCGAAATTCAGTTCATGCTGGCCTCGCGGCTGCCGAGGATGAGCGAACAGGAGGCGCTTTACCGGGCCGCCCTCGATTTAGTCGATGGCAAGGAGATTTCGTTCCGTACCCTCGATATCGGCTCTGACAAGGTCCTGCCCTACTTGGCGAAGGTCGAGGAGGAAAATCCAGCGCTTGGCTGGCGCGCCATTCGCATCGGTCTCGACCGGCCTGGGCTCATACGTTCACAACTGCGCGCCTTGCTGCGTGCCGGCTCGGGACGCAATTTACGCATCATGTTTCCGATGATCGCTACGCTCGAGGAATTCGAAACCGCGAAATCCTTTGTCGAGATTGAACTCGCGCAATCGCGGCAGCATGGCCGCGCGCCGCCCTCCGATCTCAAGCTTGGCGTCATGGTCGAGGTGCCTTCCGTGCTCTGGCAGCTCGACGATATATGCAAGCGCGTCGATTTTCTTTCGGTCGGCTCGAACGATCTCGTGCAGTACCTCTTTGCGGCCGATCGCGAAAATAAGCGGGTCGCGGCGCGGTTCGACGTGCTTTCGGCTCCTGTCCTCAAAGTCTTGAGGCTCATTGCGGACAAGGCCCGCTCGGCCGCCAAGCCGTTGACGCTTTGCGGCGAGATGGGCGGCAAGCCGCTCGAAGCCATGGTCTTGCTTGCTCTAGGCTATCGCGGCCTATCGATGTCGGCGGCTTCAATCGGACCGGTCAAAGCCATGGTGCTCGCGACCAATCTGGGCGAGGCGGAGGATTTTGTCGCCACCCTCATGAAAGAGGCGGCCGGGGGCCACTCCTCGCGCGACAAATTGCGCAAGTTCGCGAAGTCTCAAGGCATCCCGGTATGAGAGCCGCTGGCTGCTCGGCCGAAGGCGAGCGATCCGGGAAAATGACTGCGCTACGCTCGAATTAACGGATCGATTACCGTAGTCCGTTAACCTCGCATCATGATCATATACAAGCGTGCGCGCGCGACTATTTATTCCCTGGCTCTTTATTGCGTCTCCGGCGCGATCGGCGGTTACTTCATCTGGCATGCGGTGAACGGCGAGCGCGGCCTTAAAACCAACGGCGAGTACGAACATAAGATCGCGGAACTGCGCGGCGAGTTGGAAAGCCTCAAATCAGACCACGCGTTGTGGAAACACCGGATCGCGTTGCTGTCCGGCAGTGCGATCGATCGCGATCTTCTCGACGAAGAGGCGCGTTCCCTGCTTGGCCGCGTCAGCCCGAATGATCTCGTAGTATTCCTGCCGCGAACGCAAAAGTAAACCGTCCGCGCGGCCAGGCTGGCACGCGCTTTGAGAGCATTGCGAACTTGGGCGAAAGGCCGATAATTGGGGCCGCAAGCCACTCTTTCTCGCCGGATTGACCGCCCTGTCCCTGCGCGGTTTTCTCTATCCATTATCGAAGGACCGTTTTTGGCCGTTCGCGGTCCAAATCTCCATGGCACCGGCGCGGGGCTTAATCGCGCGCTTATTGCGCTCATCGTCGCGGATCTGACACGCTGGGGGCTGGACCGGTCAATCGGTTGTCACGGCAAATCTCCTGACCTCGCTCGCCATCGACCACTTCGGCTTGCCGAATATGCCGGTGCACCCCCCAAACGGTGGGTGCGCTTTACTCTTCATTCGGCTCTGATATCGCCGAACGGGCGAAGCACGCGGGAATAATGGTCTCTTTTCTCGCCTATCGGCCGTTCGGCTATCCGTTGATGCTCGCGAGCCTCGGTGCCTCGCGTGAAAAAAGCGCGCCCGGTCAAGTTATTGACCGCGCCGCTTGGTGGAGTAGTATCGTCACGTTGGAGATTGCATCGAAACAAATTCCAGCGAAAGTCGCGACCGCACCTGATGGAGCCTCGGAATACGTCACTGAATACGGTAAGTGGGGGAGACAAATGAATATCAGATATGCATTTCAGACCGCGAGCCTTGCCGGCGTAATGCTTGCCATGGCGACGCTTGATTCCCCGGCCGGATCCGCGCCGCCAGTGACCCTCGACCAGGGCAAGGAATGGACAGAGGCGGCCCGGAAAGATTTCTATAGCCGCGACCAGGGTTCGCGGCTCATCCCGCTGCGTTGGATCGCCGCCTTGAAACAGCCGGACGGCGAGCCCTTCATGGCCGCGAGTCTCGGCCGTTACGGCTATCTGCCAAACGAGGCGAGCACGCCACCCGGCTTGCCGGCCGGATTCAACGTCGCCAACGAGAAGGGAGTCGAAACCCTCGGCATGACATGCTCTGCCTGCCACACCCGCCAGATCGAGGCGGGCGGGGTGTCTTACCGGATCGATGGCGGCCCGGCCATCGCCGATTTCCAGAGCTTTGTCGCCGATCTCGACACGGCGGTGAACAGGGTTCTCACCGATCGCGCGGCTTTTGCCGATTTTGCCCAGGCCGTGCTCGGCCCATCGCCGCCGCCGGACAAGGAAGCGGCGCTGCGCGAGGCGGTGCAAGCGTGGCATACGCCTTTTCACACAATCATGGACGGCGCGTTGCCCAAGGATAAACCCTGGGGGCCCGGCCGGCTCGACGCGCTCGGGATGATTTTTAACCGGTTGACGGGTCTCGATATTGGCCACACGGCAAGCCATATGATCCCGGAGAATATCAAAACTGCCGACGCGCCGGTTCGCTATCCGTTTCTCTGGAACGCGTGGAGACAAGACTTCACTCAGTGGCCCGGCGTTGCCGAAAACGGCGACAAAATCGTGGCGCTCGCCCGAAATCTTGGCGAGGTTTACGGAGTGTTCGGCGTCTTCCACCCCAAAAAGGATGAATCGCAACTGCTGGGTTTCGATTACCTGGACGGCAATTCGGCAAATTTCCCCGGGCTGGATGCGCTCGAAGATCTGTTACCGAAGATCGGTCCGCCGAAATGGCCCTGGGCCGTGGACCAAGCACTGGCCAGCGCGGGCAAAGCGATCTATGCGCGCAAGACGGAACAAGGCGGTTGCGCCGATTGCCACGGAATCGAGCCCGGCAAACCCCGGCTCCTGAACCCGGACACCTGGGCCACACCGATTCAGGATGTCGGCACGGATTCGAGGGAATACGGCAGTCTGAAGTGGCAAGTTGAGACCGGGGTACTCGAAGGTGCGCGGATTCCTTTCGTCACCCAAAAGCTCAATCCCAGCGATCGGGCCGGCAGCGTCGAGAAAACAGCGGTCACGGGAGCTATCCTCCAACACTATCTGGCGCCGATGCTGTACGCGAAAGTGCCGGACGAGAGAATGTTGGGGAAACTGAAGCAGGCGGCAACGGTATTGGCGCCGCAAATCGAAGCGCTGAAAGGCGCGGTTATGCCGGCGGCTGCCCTACCTCCTGGCTTTGCCTATGAATCACGCGTGCTCGAAGGGATCTGGGCGGCGGCCCCCTATCTGCACAATGGCTCGGTACCAACTCTTGCCGATTTGCTGAAGCCGGCGGCCGAGCGGGCCAAGGCGTTCAAGGTGGGACCGGCTTATGACCCAGTCAATGTCGGGCTTGCCGCCGATCAGAACAAGTTCAACTATAAGCTGGAGACGACCGATTGCAGTGATCGAAACTCCGGCAACAGCCGTTGCGGCCATGAATTTGGTACCAAGCTTTCGCCGGATGAGAAAAAGGCGCTGCTGGAATACCTCAAGATACTTTAGGGTCAGACCCAATAAGCAAGGTTTAACACGTTGACGAGGAGGGAACAATGAAAAATATACTTAATTTGTTGTTGGCTGCAGCGATACCACTGATCTACGCTCACGCAGCTGCCGCGCAATCGCTGTCTCCCACAAGATTCGAAACGGTCCCGCCGGGCGAGGCCAGCCAAATAGGGGAAGACGTCTCCGTTACCATCGAGTTGCTGAAAATGCGTTATGGCGACACCTTGGCGCGGCGGGGCGTGCATCCCAAGGATCACGGCTGTGTACAAGCGCGTTTCACCATCAATTCCGATATTCCGGAAAAATACCGGGCCGGCGTGTTCTCTAAGCCAGGAAAAACCTACGACGCATGGATACGCTTCTCCAACGCAACGCCCACGGTTACTCCCGACGTCGGCCCCAAAGGCGCGAATAGCCGCGGCATGGCGATCAAGCTCATGGGGGTCGAGGGCAATACGCTGCTCGGCGAACAAGGAGCGAAGACCCAGGACTTCCTGCTGATCAACCAACCCATGTTCGCTTTCCCCGATGTATCGGAATATTTGGAAGCGAACAAAATCCAGCTTGCCAACAACGATGATCTCTCGAAGTATTTTGGCCTCCCGCCTCGGCCTGAGAAAAGACAAAAAACCTTGGATATCGTGACAAAAATCATCGCGCCATCTCAATTGGCCAATCCGCTCGATGCCCAGTATTTTTCCGCCTCGCCCTTCCTGTTCGGCAAGGACAAGGTCGCCAAATTTCGCGCAAGACCACGGGACCCTGCCAATCCCTCTTTAACGCCGAAGAATCCATCCGGCAATTATCTGCGCATGGCAATGAAGAAAAGCCTGGATCTTCTTTCCGGACAGCCGGCGGTCTTCGATTTCCAAGTGCAGCTCAGACCCGGCGGGACTGAAGAGGATCTCAAGAAGTCTTATCCAATTGAAGACGCAAGCGCGGAATGGAAAGAAACACCGGCAGCGCCGTTCCAGAATGTCGCCGTCATCACCATCGGCAAGCAGAATTTCGACTACCCGTTGCAGGTCACGGAATGCGAACATTTTGTGTTTACGCCTTGGCACGGGCTGGAGGAACATCAGCCGCTCGGCGGCATAAACCGTCTTCGTCTCCAGGTTTATATCGCTTCGTCGCAATATAGGGCGCAGACCCGGGAGCCTTCGGGATTTCCAACAACATGGCCGTTATGGCGGTTTTGAGCATGTATATGCGCCGAACGACGGAGGCCCTTCTGGTTTTGTCCTTGGCTATGGCCGTGCAGGCCTGTGACAAAACGCCTTCCGCGGGAGACAACGAACAGCCGGTGCTCGTTTCGGATTGGCAAGGTGAGCAGGAGAAACGCACCAAGGCGCTGGCAAATTACCTCGGCCAAAAGCCGATAGCCTACCGCTGGTTCGCTGATTTCCCCTTCGGTGTTTCGACCGGCGCGCCTTTTATCGTGCTAAAACTGCTCCCGAGGATTGCTCCCGAGGAATGGGGGAGCGGCGACAATTTTCTCGATGTCGCAGGCCTGTTTATCGACGAACGGAACGCGACCTATCCGATCGCCCAGGGCTTTGGCTGGACCGGTCTCGGGCGCGCCGATCTCCACGGGGCGGTCGACTTCGCGGCGCTCAGCTGCGGCGCCTGTCATATCGGCCGGGTGAGGCTGGATGACGGCGGCATCCGCTACCTGGATGGGGGCGTCAATACACAGTTCAATCTTCCCCAGTATCGCGCCAGGGTCGTCAATACAATTAAGAAAATGACTGGTGACGCCGCCACGCCGGAAGAAAAAACCAAGCGTGCGACGGCAGCGATACTTGCAGCGTTGGACAAAGCCCACGCCGAAAACGCGAATTTCTTTTACCGGAATTACGCCCTGGGCGAACGAAGATTTGACGCGGACTACGAGGCAAAACAAATCGAACTTTTTAAGAAAAGCGCGCCTGCCATTGTTGGGGCCTTTCTGATCCGCGCGGACCTCGAGCTCGGTTCGCTGTTCGAGTTTATCAACAAAAACTATAAGGGTTTCGAGGCGCAAATGTTGCACGGATTCGGCGGTATGGCCGATGCCACCGCCATCAGCGCCTCCATGGTTTATGCCGCCGCGAAAGCCCAAGGGAAGCCGTTAGACCCAGAAACGAGTCTTCCTCCTACTGCCGGCATTACGGATTTCATGGCGGTCTGGGAACAGGACAAACGCCGGGTCCGTTGGTCGGCCGGTCATACCGAGCTTTTGGATGGAGGCGGCCAATGGAACGGCAATATTCCGATCCCCATCTTCCGGAATCTCGCCGCCGAGCTGACCCTGGGACTTGGGGCTGATACCGACGTGCGAGTTGCCGCCTTTGCCGAGGATTTGCTGCGCGATCTGCCGGCGCCGGTCTATCCGTTCGCTGTCGACCTTGCGCTTGCCAAGAAAGGCGAGATTTTGTTTCAGGAAAACTGTGCGGGCTGCCACAAACCGCACAACGGCAAGGTCTATGATATCGGCACGGATCCCGGCCGGGCACGCGTCGTGAGCGAGACGATGGCACAAGGCGCGAGGTTGAGTTTTACAGGCCTTTGCCCGCCGTCCAAAGTCGTCGAAATGCCGCCGGCGGGTGAGAAGATCAAACCTTGCGCGGAATTCGAGCAGGTTTCCCTGGAAAATAAAGCCGAATTCGCGATGGCCGATCCCAAGGCGCATGATGGCTACAACGCCTTGCCCCTGGGTGGCGTGTGGGCGCAGGCGCCTTATCTGCACAATGGTTCGGTGCCCACCCTTTTCCATCTTCTGGTCCCGAGTGAACGGCCGAAGGTTTTCATGAAAAGCCGTCTCGACTACGACAAGATCCTTGGAGGGTTCTCCTGGGATGACAACCAGGTGCCGGGACGTGAAGAAGGCTATCGTTTCGATACGGCGGCTTTCCCGGCGTTCACCAATAAAGGACACGACAAGAACGGCGTGGAAGACGGCAAGCCTTACAAACTTGATTGGTCGGACGATAAAGCCGGCGCGATGGCTATAGTTGAATATTTGAAAACGCGGTGATCATCGTAATTGCTTAACCTTCAGGCTACGGCGCGGCGGCGAGAGACTTTCCGTCGAGGGTGTGGCGGATGGCTTCGCTTGTGGTGCGGGCGCGGCGGCGGCGAAACCCGGGCACCTGGGCTCCGAGGCCCGCCCAGAGTAGCTGTTGGCCGCCGCAAAGGCGCGGTTCGTCCCCGCAAGCGAAGAA
>JBQTKC010000384.1:0-3312 GCA_052386575.1 Beijerinckiaceae bacterium | reverse complement strand
GGAAGCGGCGGCGCGAGCGGCTTATGACGTGCCCGCGTTCGTGGAGGTCGTCGCGGCGCCGGGGACGCAGGCGATCATAAATCTGCTGCCGCGTCTCGTGCCGGCGCGGCGCGTTGGAATTTTGGGGTTTACCTATTGCGAGCACGCGCGGAGCTGGGCCGCCAGCGGCGCGGAAATAAGCGTCATCGAAGACCTCCCCGGGCTCGAAGACAAGGATATCGCCATCGTCGTCAACCCTAACAATCCCGATGGAAGGCTCATCGCGGCGGCGGAACTGCGCGCGCTGGCGGCGGTTCTTCGCAAACACGGCGGCCTCTTGATTATCGACGAGGCCTTCGCCGATTTTCTTGAGCCCGGCGCCAGCGCCGTCCCGGACTTCGCCGAAAGCGGCGCCGTCGTTTTGCGCTCCTTCGGCAAGACTTATGGCTTACCAGGGCTTCGCCTCGGGTTCGCGATCGCGGCAAAACCCGTGGCGGAAAAACTCCGCGCCGCGTTGGGTCCCTGGCCGGTTTCCGGCGCGGCCATCGCGATAGGCAGGGCCGCCTTGACGGACGCGAAATGGCTCGCGATGACGCGGGCGCGGCTGCTTGCCGACGCAAACGCGCTCGACAAGATATTGGCGGCGGCGGGTTTCGCCTCGGCCGGCGGCAGCCCGCTGTTCCGGCTCGGGCGGCATGAGGACGCACAAGCCTGGTTTGAACGGCTCGCGAAAGCCGGGATTCTCGTGCGGCGTTTCGAGGCGCGGCCGGCCTGGCTGCGCTTTGGGATCGCTGGCTCGGTCGCTGGCCGGGCGCGCCTTCGCGCCGCTCTCGGACTTGAGCCGCCGTAGCCGCCTCCGTTTTGGCCATTGGGGGGCAACGTGCCTCATCCTTCGGAGTGCGCGGCGGCACAATGACAATTGACCAGCGCGAACAAGCAGTTGCGGCTTCGCCCGCAGGCGCCGCGTTCGGACATTTCAAAATAAAGTGAACGGTGTCAACTATGGTGTGTCACAATTTGCCCACTTTAATGTGGCAAGGTACACAGACACGTTCTTAATATTATGCATAACATTATGAAATCTTGCCTTTGGCGGGGATATTGCAAAGTGCTACTCGAAACGAACAGCGGAAATTCAACGGCGCTTCCCGGGCCAATTCACCCGGATGGCGGCAATGCGTCAATTTGTTCCAGTTTGGTGATGACAAACGTCACTTAATTTTCGTGAGCCAACTGATGCCTAACCCCATTTACCCATTTGGGGGAAGCGCGCGGCGAGAAATTGGGTCATATATTGACCGGAAGAGTATCTAGGGAGCCGTTGTCATGCCCGGATTAAACGACATTGAAGAAAAATATATCCGTCTCCAAACCCATTTGGGGGAAGCGGTGGATCCGCGCGAGGGCCATCTTCCCGTTGATTCTCGAGGGGTTGGTCACGACATGCGAAACGAAAAAGATGGCAAGGGAAAGGATACGCGCCGCCAGATTGTCGAAGTGGCGGAGCGGCTCTTCCGGCAACTCGGCTACCAGAAGACAACGGTCTCCGATATTGCCCGCGAGCTGCGCATGTCTCCGGCAAATGTCTATCGATTCTTCGGGGCGAAATCCGAAATCAACGAGGCGGTCTGCATGGAGCTCCTCGATAAGATCGAAGCCGAGGCTAGAAAAATCGCGGGATCTCGCGGCACCGCCCTCCAAAAAATGCGCACCTTGATCGCGTCCGTCGAAAAGGCGTATTACAAACAATACATGTTGGACCGCAAGCTGCACGAGCTGATCGAAGCCGCCGTGGCCGAGAAGTGGACCACCATGCGCGAGCACAACCTTCGCATGACCCTCTTGCTCGAACAGATAATCGCTAGCGGCATGGAGGCTGGGGAGTTCCATCCTGGAGATGCGGCGCTCGCGGCCCGCCTTGTCAGCACGGCCTGCATCCGCTTCTGTGATCCGCGCCTCATGGCGGAATATGAGCAGGAGCCAGAACCGGCTCTCGATCACATGCTCGATTTTTGCCAGGCCGCGCTCGTCCGGTAGCCCGGTTGAATTGCTTGCCACACAAAAGGCCGTCCCGGTGTGATAAGCTTGGCTGCCCGCGGTGGCGGGCAGGCCATGAATCGGGGCAGCGGGACCAATTTCAATCACGCCAATTGATCTTCGCGGATTGAGGACATCGCTTTCCCTCGCTCGCGCCTGTCCGAATTTATTCTTCAGGAGCGAGAAACACGGGCAGGGCGGTCGCAAGGAAACCCGGCGCCCACAGTGGTTGTCGAGGGGCAACCGGGCTTGCGCAAGCGACGCTGCATCTCCTCTGCTGTTATCCTGCGCGCGCTGAAAGCTTGAGCCTAACAAAAATTCCTCGACTTGTTCGATTCTAGCTCCATCTCTGTGAGATTAATCGGCGTCTTCATCGATCGAATAGTCCATTTGATCGGGGCGGGCGCTAAGAAGGCCTTCGCCGGATCGGATTCTCGGAGAGAAGCTTGCGACTGAGAAAAGCCGGCCAAGCAAAGCCATCGTCCGGTGCCGGCGCCCAACCATGGCGCCACAGCCTCGCCCTCGGCATTGAGCGGATCGGCTTCGTCTCGCTCCGCTTTCCCCTCGCCGTCGCACTTGTCGCGGCCGCGCTCGCGTTTGCCGCCGGTTTCGGCGTCGCAAGGCTCAAGGTCGACGTTTCGCTCAGCCAATTGTTTCGGTCGGACACACCGTAATTCAAGCAATACGAGGAGGTGACGCGGCGTTTTCCATCTAGCGAGTTCGATGTGCTCTTCGTCATTGAAGGCAAAGCCCTCCTTGCACGTGAATCAATCGAGAAACTGCGCGATTTCGTCACCGACCTTCAGCTGATCGACGGCACACGAGGCATCATTTCGATTTTCTCGGTGCGTCAGCCGCCGCAAAACGGCGCAATTCCGGCGCCGCTTTTTCCAGATGAGTTGCCTGAAAGCGCCGCCTATGATGCATTGGTCCGTCGCGTGATGGGCAATGAGATCATCCGTGGCAAGCTGCTGTCGAATGATGGCGAGCTTACGTTGCCCGTCCTCGCGCTCGATCCATCCGTCGTCGAGAGCAATCGGCTGCGTGACGTCGTCGGCAATATCCGCGAGACGATGGCGGAAGATCTCGCCGGTGCGGGACTGAAGGCGGAGCGTTCCGGGGTTCCGGTGATGCAGCTCGAGATCCGCAATGCGGTCGAGCGCGACAGGTTAGAGCGGGATCGGAACGGAGTGAATCACTTGGGGGATTCCCGAATCGGCTGAATTCTGATTCA
This sequence comes from Beijerinckiaceae bacterium, assembly GCA_052386575.1. Lineage (GTDB taxonomy): Bacteria > Pseudomonadota > Alphaproteobacteria > Rhizobiales > Beijerinckiaceae > Methylocapsa. The sequence goes on along the minus strand of JBQTKC010000384.1, from coordinate 62 downwards.
GGATTCCTGCCGCGGAAAGGGGGCGGCGGGCGAAGCTGGCCAAAGGTTCCCGCAGGCATAGC
>JBQTKC010000383.1:0-2928 GCA_052386575.1 Beijerinckiaceae bacterium | reverse complement strand
TATCGCGACCACCTCGTCGATCCTCAAATCCATCCAGAGGCGCCCCAACCGGGTCAAATCATACTTCCACGCAAAACACGTGCGCTACGCCGCGTGAAGTGTCACCTATAATGATAGGCTATTAGTAATGCGGACATTTTGGAGCACTGCTTGCGGATTTCGTGGGATTACAGCTCAAGGCGCTATCACCGCAGCACCATTGAGGCTCTTGCCCGGAGCTGTCATGAGACGTTGCAGACCCTGGTGGCGCATTGTCTGCTGCCAGATACAGGCGGCTATACGCCATCGGATTTTCCCCTCGCGCGCCTCGGTCAAAATGAACTTGACCTGCTCTTTGATAAAGTCCGCGGTATAGAAGATGTGTATCCTCTGACGCCGCTTCAGCAGGGGATCTTGTTCCACGCTCTCTACGCGCCGGGGTCCGGGACCTATGTCGAGCAGCTGAGTTGCACGCTTGAGGGGTCGCTCGATGTGGCGGCATTTGCAGCTGCGTGGCGGCAGGTGGTTGGATCACATCCTATCTTGCGGAGCTCTTTTCTTTGGGAGGGTCTCGGTTCCCCATTGCAGGCCGTGCATGCCGAGGCGCTACTGCCGATCGAGGAGCAGGACTGGCGGAGGCTGGCGCCAAGCGAGCAAACGCGGCGCAGGGCGGCTTATATCGAGGCGGACCGGCTGTTAGGATTTGACTTCTCTCGCGCGCCTCTGATGCGCCTTGCGCTGGCGCGATGCGGCAAGACTCGCTGGTTCTTTTTGTGGAGCCATCATCATGTGCTGCTCGACGGCTGGAGCGCTCCACTCGTCCTGCAAGACGCATTCGCTGCCTACCGGTCTCTGACGCAAGGCGACTCGATCCGGCTTCCAGCACGGCGGCCCTTCCGGGACTATCTCGCGTGGTTGGCAGGCCGAGGCGCGGCGGCGGCGGAAGCCTATTGGCGCCACGCCTTGGCGGGTTTTCGCGCGCCGGCTTCCTTGCCCTTTGAACCGCGATCCGGGAGTGGTCCGCTTCGTGCAAGCGGCTCGTTTGCGGAACGCCGAGTTACCCTTTCCTTCGAAACGACACGCGCACTCGAGGAGTTCGCCCGCCGCCAGAAGGTGACGCTGAATACCTTAATGTAGGGAGCTTGGGCCATTCTTCTCGGACGCTGCAGCGGCGAGCGCGACATGCTTTTTGAAGTGACGGTCTCGGGGCGGCCCGCAGAGCTTGCCGGCGCCGAGGCCATGGTTGGACTCTTCATCAACACCCTTCCGCTGCGCGTGAATTTGCCTCCTGGTGCTACGGTGGCAGAGTGGCTGCGCGGGTTGTTCCGGCAGAATATGGAACTGCGGGAGCACGAACACGCCACCCTAGTGGACATTCAGAGGTGGAGCGAGCTGCCACGCGGTGAAGCTCTATTCGAATGCTTGCTGGCCTTTGAGAATTATCCCGTCGACGAAGCATTGCGCGCGCAACAGGGCTCGATCTCGGCGCGTGACGTTCGCTTCATTGAGCAGACTCATTACCCATTGACCATTGTTGCATTTCCGGGGCCGCAGCTTGTTGTGAACGCAAGCTACGATTGCGCGCGTTTTGACGTAGAGGCAGTAGACCGGATGCTTGAATATTTTTCAGGCCTATTATCTTCGATTATTGCTTCGCCTGAAGTTCGGCTTGGCGAGCTTTCGCTTTTGTCGCGGGAGGAGTTTCGAAGGCAGGTTTTTGAATGGAACGCGACGGCGGTTTCCTATCCCAAAGAGCGGTGCATTCATCAGCTTTTCGAGGAGCAAGTGCGCCGCACGCCTGATGCGTTTGCCCTTGTGTTTGAGGACGAGCGGCTCACCTATGCCGAGCTCAACGGGCGGGCAAATCAGGTTACGCATCGTCTGCGCAGGCTTGGGGCTGAGCCTGAGACGGTGGTTGGGATCTGCGCCGAGCGCTCGGCCGAGATGGTGACTGGCATTCTCGCCATTTTGAAATCAGGCGGCGCCTATCTGCCGCTCGATCCGGCCAATCCGGCGGAGCGCCTTGCCTTTATGCTTGAGGATGCGGGCGCGGTTTTTGTTTTGACGCAAGAAAAGCTGCTTGGCTCTGTGCTGCAATCGGCCAGCACCATTTGCCTCGATCGCAATGCGGCACTTTGGGCTCCGGCGCCAAAAGCGGATCTGGAGCCGCTTGGCGGCCCCGGCAATCTTGCTTACGTCATCTATACTTCGGGTTCGACCGGAAGGCCCAAGGGGGTTGAAGTTGCGCATCGCGCGCTCGCCAATCGCGTGCTTTGGGGGATATCGGAATTCAATTTAAATCCCAACGACGTCGTCCTCCAGCGTACCTCGCCGAGCTTCGATGTGTCTGCTTGGGAGATCTTCGGCAGCCTCGCCGCCGGGGCGAGTGTCGTCATTGCCGGATCTGCAGCTTTCGATCCCGGTCACTTGATTGAATTGGTGCAGCTCCATTCCGTTACAGTTATCGAAGTCGTGCCATCTCTCTTGCATGCGCTGTTGCGCACCTCAGGCTGGAGCGAGTGCCACACGCTACGCCTGGTTTGCTGCGGCGGGGAGGCGATGAGCGATGCTTTGCGCACTGAATTTGCGGCCGCCCTCCGCGGCAGCCGACTCTATAATATGTTTGGGCCAACCGAGACGACCATTGATGCTTCGTATTTCGCCTGTGACGCCTTGGAGGGCAGCTATGGTGACAGCTTTGTACCGCTCGGAGAGGCGATCTGGGGTGCGCACCTTCACGTGCTCGATCATCATCTAAACTCTGTCCCAAGAGGAGTGACTGGGGAGCTTTTCGTCGGCGGCGCCGGCCTCGCGCGGGGCTATCATCATCAGCCTGGTCTAACGGCAGAACGCTTCATCCCCGATGCCTTCGGTGAGGAAGGAGGGAGGCTCTATCGCACCGGCGATCTCGCTCGCTGGAGCAATGACGGCCTGCTGGAATTTCGCGGC
>JBQTKC010000382.1:0-4291 GCA_052386575.1 Beijerinckiaceae bacterium | reverse complement strand
GATCTCCGATCTCTGCCGGTGGCCGGACAAGCGGGTCTGATTTGCTTCGGACGCAGGCGCAGCGCAGGCGCGCCAAACATCTCATATGACGATCGTCAGCCGCTCCGCGGCGCGGGTAATTCCAGTATAGAGCCAGCGGGCGCGGTGTTCGCGAAACGCGAAGCTTTCATCGAACAATACGACGTGGTTCCATTGCGAACCTTGCGCCTTATGCACGGTGAGCGCATAGCCGTAAGCGAACTCATCCGACTCCCGCCGGATTTCTGGGCTCAGACTTTCTTCCAGACCTTGAAAGAATTCCGGCAGCACGCCGATGCGCAGCGGCTTGGCGGAAGGATCGTCCTCCGGCACAATGTTCAGCGCGAGTCTCTTCTTGCGGGTTGGCGCGGTGGATTTCACGTGCCAGATCCCGCCGTTCAAAAGACCCTTGGTCTTGTTGTTTTTGAGGCAGACCAGCTTGTCGTCCGCTTGCGGAAAAATATCGGCGCGCCCAAATAGTTCGCGCATCCTTTTGTTATACGAGTGGCGGGTGCGGTTGAGGCCAACGAGCAGCTGATCGGCCGCGGTCGCCGTGCCGGAACCGATTTTCGCCCGCTCGACGACGAGGCTTTCGCCATAAGGCCCACGGGAAAGCCTTCCTCCTTCGCGCACAAGCATGGACATTTTGATGATCGGATTGTCCGCCGCTTGACGATGCACTGCGGTCAGCATCACGTCGGGCGGGCCTTCGGTGAAAAATCCGCCGCCCTTGACGGGAGGCAATTGCGCCGGGTCGCCAAGGACCAGCACCGGCTTGCCGAAGGACAAAAGATCGCGGCCGAGCTCGGCATCGACCATCGAACATTCGTCGATGATGACGAGGCTCGATGCGGCAACGGCGCTGTCTTCGTTGAGAACGAAGGAAAGCTCTTGCGCATCGGTCTTCAGCGGCCGGTAGATCAAGCTGTGGATCGTACGCGCGTCCGTGCACCCCTTGGAACGCAAAACGAGCGCGGCCTTGCCGGTGAATGCCGCGAAGGCGACGCCGCCATCGCTATCCTCGGCGATTTTCCTGGCGAGCGTGGTCTTGCCGGTGCCCGCATAGCCGAAGAGCCGGAACAATTGCGGCTCGCCGCGTTTCAACCATTTTGCGACGGCTTTTAGCGCGGCCTCCTGCTGCGGCGGCCAAATCATGCTCTTGCCGTTCCAGAGCGCATCGGATTTCGCTCATCTCTCGAGGAGGCGCCCATCCGCTAGCCGAGCTTTGCTGCGATTTGTTCGAACAATTCGGCTTTGCCTTTTTCGCGCACGGTCATCAAAAACAACGCCTTGCCGTTGCTCTTTTCTTCCCAAAGATCGCCGACGTTGCATTTTTCCTTGCTGTCGTCGTTCGTCGCATAGACCTTGCCCTTGTGTTCCAGAACAAGAATGCGCCCGTCCGTCAGTTCGGCCACAAAGTCGGGGTAGAATTTTCGGTTCGCTAAGGGCAGCCAAAAACCTCGGCGGTCGAGGTTCCGCACCCAATGTTTGACCTTGCCGGTCATATCGAGGGCTTTCGCGCATTCGTATTCCTCACCCTTGTTTTCTAGCTCTCCAACGGCGGCATAATAGTGCCTCTGGAACTGGTAGGGATGGCCTGCGTAAGTCCAATGCGGTGCGTAGCCTGTGGACGTAAAGCCGAACTCGAAATTGAAGCTTGTTTCTACGGCGGCTCCTGCGCCGAATAAGGTTTGCTGATACCGCTCGCCGCTCGCCTGTTCGCGGTACCGGCTGATTTTCTGCGCGAGAACCTTCGCCAGAATGAATCGCCAGCGCACGAGCGCGGTGAGGGGCAGGGAGCGCCGCTCGATGAAATAGGCCACGGCCCGCCGCACGAATTCCAGCAACACGGGCTGCGTAATGTCCTGCTGCCGCGCTTTCTTCTCCAGCCAACGGCACAACTCCTTGTCCGTCCAGCCGGTATCGACAAGATCGAGGTCGAATTGCTCCGCCTTGCCGACGGCCTTTTCCGTGATTTTGCCCGTTGCGCTTAGATCAATTTCCCACTGGACGCCGGTTTCGGTGAGACGAAAATCCGTCTCTGAAAACTCGGTGGGATAGTCCAGCAAGCTCCATCCGCTTGCATCAAGAAAGGCGTCTTTCTCGGCAAGCTCAAGCGCGCCGTCCAGCTTGAAACACAGTTGCGGCACGAGGAACGGCGTACCGCGCTGCGCGGGGGAAACGTGAATACGCCAAACCGCTTTATGCCGTTTGGCCTCTACCAGAAGATTCTCGCGCGCGTCGGCAGATTCAACGGCGGCGGCCAAGCGAGTCAGAGTCTCGTCGCGGATGTGGCCGGTCAACGTCACGCGGCTGCCCTGTTCGGTTTTTTCAATCGTTACTCCTGCCTGCTCTTCGGACGACATGACAAAAGTGCTAAGGTCTTCGGCCAACTCAACGATTGTCGGCGGCGGGGCTTCGGCGAACAACCGATTCCCCGCGCCGCCGTCCAATCCAAGTTCCGGCACTTTCTCAATAAATGCGTCGGCCTCGCTATCCTCAAAGCCCATATCCACGAGCCGGTCATGCAACTGCTTGACCGCGTTCGGCCACGAGGCGCGGGACACATGGGCATAGGCGCGGTTTAGGTCGGCCTCCTTGCGCCTCTTGGCATAGGGCATACGCAAAACGCGCCCTAATATCTGTTCCACGTCCTTCTTCGAATTGACGGTTGCAACCGAGCAAAACACATAGGCGAAAGAACAATCCCAGCCCTCCTTGAGGGCTTCCACGGTGATAACAAAATCAATTTGGCAATCCCGCGCAAACAGATTGATGCCGTCGAGTTCCTTCTGATCGCCGGTCACGACCGCGATTTTATCGCGGGGAATTTTCTCCTGTTCTACCAGATGGTTTAGCAAGATTTCTTTGGTGACTTCCCGCCCTCTTTCCTCGGCCTGAAATAGGATGATAGGCCGAATGTAATCGCTATCCTTGGCGGCAAACTCATGCAAACGCTGCCGCGTCAGAATGCTGTCGCGCACGGCGTCCTCCCAGCTTTTATGCTCGGTCAGGCGGATGGGGAGCTTAATCATCTCCTCCGCCTTGAGTTCCGTGGCGGATACGTTGTGCAACACGTTGCTGTCACCGGCGGGAGTCGCGGTAAATTCGACCACACAGGCGGCGTTGATCCGCTGCAACACTTCAAAGCTGAGGGACGAGGTGTTGTTGTGCGCCTCGTCCACGATGACCAAAGGCTGGTGCAGGGCAAGCAGATTGCGAAATGAAAACTTGATCTGCCCATTGCGCTCGCCGTCTTCGATCCGCTCCAGCCCCGGCGTATTCGCGGGGACGGCTGAAAAATGCGGCTCAAGATTTTCGTTGTGCGCATAGACCTTGCGCCCGTCCGTGTTGGTGACGCGCAAGGTCTGCATCGTGCCGACGACAACGCAAGCGTGGGTCTGCAAGTCGGCGGGCGTGATCTGAACGAAGTCGGCAATATCGAAGACACGAAAGCGCCCATCGAAGGCGGCGCGCAGCGCCTCGTAATTCGGATTGGTCGGCTTCTTGAGGGTTTCGAGCGTTTGCGCGCGAATGGTGTTGGTCGGCACAAGCCAAAGAACTATGGGAAATTCGCGCTCAAGATAAGCGTCCGCTGCTATTTTGACGGTGTGGGCGGAAAGCAGCGTCTTGCCGCCGCCGGTCGGCAGGCGCAAGCAGACATAGGGAACGGTTTCCAGCCCTTCCAGCGGGCGATAGGGGCGCGGCTCGCGCACCCCCGGCTTGTCCATGTCGTCGAAAGCTGGCTTGGCTCCTACGATGCGCGCCGCTTCGAGGTAGTCTTTCAAGACGGCAAGGGTTGCGGTCTGGTATTTTTTGAGGGCAAAGAAAGTCATCTGGCTTTCAAATCATAGGGGGTATGCTTGAAGGTGATGCCGAGGTCTCGAAGGCGCGCCGCTCCGATACGGCAAGCCTCCCCATAAACAACCTTCTGCCCGTCATGCGCGGGAAGCTCCTTCAAAACCTTGGCGGTCAAGACATTGCCACCGTTCGGACGCTTGTCGCCGAGAATGCCGTTGTAGAGGAGATAATAGGCCGTGCCGCTGTGACGGCCCATGAAGGGGCCGCGGGCTTTCTTGTGCAAAGCCGTGTGCGTTTCCGAAAACCAGATATGCGCGGCGAGGTGGGCGAAGCGGATTTCAGAATTGATGCGGCCTTCGGTGTCGAAAACAGCCGCGCCGAGTTTGTAGAAGCGGAATCCGCCTCCGCCCTTCCATCCCACGGCTTCGGAAATCCCGCCCTGTTCGCCCTCAATCACTTTCCGCAAGCGGGG
>JBQTKC010000381.1:0-5998 GCA_052386575.1 Beijerinckiaceae bacterium | reverse complement strand
CGAACGTTGGCTCCGCCGTTCCATCCTCTCTGACCAGCAGCTGGATGAGTATGCTGCCTCCCATAGACGTGCCTTTCGGGGTGAACACGGTGTGATCGATGTTCTGTACTGCGCTCACCTGTGTATGGTCAAATGACGATCGCATGAAGTAATAATCAAGCCTTTGCGACGGTGGTTTCGTGAGTCGCACTTTCCAACGAAGCGGCTTGTCGGCCAAGCCCATAAGACTGGTCGAAGACGGGAGGAGAACTCCAGGATCCAAGGCCAGATCCTTAATCTCAGGACTCTCTGGCGAGAAGGGTCTAACTTGAGGTTCGGTTTCGTTAGGAGCAAGCGTAAGGCAGAGACGATTGTAGGTGACGGCTCGAAAGTCGCCCGCTCCCTCAGTATAGAAACGTCGCGCGCACTCGATTGCTAATCCTTTTGAGACGATCTCCTGAAAATTCTCGCTTAACTCCAATATCTCGGCCCGCCTCAATTCGCCCAAAAGATCTCGCTCTATCAATGACTTCAGCCAACGAATATTAGAAGAGCCACCTGAAAGCAAAACAATAGAAATCGGTTTTCCGCTGAGTTCCGCATCTGCGCGTTTGAGAGTTTCCCTAATGGCAGGTAGCAACTGCTGCTTCCATATTCGCTCTTCATAGAGCTGGCGCACCTCGGCTGCTTCAAGTCTAACCGAAACCCATTGCGGGCTTTCCGCAAATGGCAGTTGCGGCACGGATACGGACACCGCCGGTGCTCTACTGAGATCCGCATTGAGTTTCCAGGAGGGGATTCCATTACAAACGGTAATTTTGGCTTGCTCGACTGACCGAAGGAGCCGCCGGTAGTTTCGCACGAAGTTTGCCAAGTCCAAGCGATAACCACTCAGCTCTTCGTCGTCCGCGTTCTTCAACTCAAGAAATTTATCAAGTGCTTTTCGAACAACGCCCTTTTCCGCAGATTTGTCCAGCCCCTTAAAGAGCAGGTGCTCGGCGATCATACCATTGATACGAAAACCACCAACGGGGATCGACTTGGCCGCAAGCGGTCGCGAATTACGGCCACCTTGGCTGATGTCGCCCAGTGCAGTGGTCTCGATGACGGACGCATCGAAAGTGCCCCCACCAAAGTCGAAGACCAGCGCGACATGCTTGTTTTTTTGAGCAACCAGAGGGTGCCTGATGCCATATCTATAATATTGGAAAACAGCAAATGGCTCTGGCATGAAGTCGATGTCATCTATATTTCCTGCTATAGCTCGTTTCAAGGCGGCACGATAGTTGTTTAGCCAGCGTTCATTTGCTACTTGATCCTTACCTATTGAAATAGGTTCTGCGACAAGTACACGAGTCGGCCGTTCTGATCCTGTCATCTCAATGAATATCAAGGATTTCTGCAGCACAGAGTCGACGAAATCTTTGCATACACCGAGAATTGACCGGCTTACAAAGGAATTGGTGCCTGACATCGCCAGTTTAATTGGTTCTGCGTTACCAAGCTGTACTTTGAAGTCCTCTCGCAGCTTTGCCCCGTCCTCACACCGTTCCAGGGCCTCTAGCCCAACGAGCGCAGTCTTGTTGTCGTAATAAACGACCGTTGGTATTACTGTACTGTCATTAATTCTTATTTGCCGGACGCTGTTAATGAACAACTCCTTCTGGGTCATTGTTGCCTCCCGTCAAATCTCTAAGAGCAAAATCCGCATCTGTTCCAATCCCACATATGGATTTGATGTCAATGGAGCTGGATTAACATTTAGTTAGTAGTCGTCGCTTTATTTGCACAGTGGACTTTATGTACGCGCCCCGCTGTAGCATCTTTTAGGACTACTTATTGCGCTGTGCCTTCTCTATATCCAAGCTGATATCCGCCGGATGTTGGCCTTAGCGCGGCTGAGTGTCCGGGCTACGACCGACGTTCCCCAGATAGCCGTCGATGTCAGCTTCATCGTGGCTCGTTTGCGCTCTCCTGACAAGTCGGCGCCGGTACGCATGTGTTTTCGCCTGCCTTGCCCTCTGCGTCGTGGCGGCCTATGTTAGTCATTCGCCATGGGGTGCTGCCGGAAAAGGCGGCTGAGATCAAACCCGTAGAACCTGAATCTGGGTAATGCCAGCGCAGGGACCGGCCGAGTAAGGGCGCGCCGCCGCCTCGTCTCAACCGCCTCCCGCCTCGCTGGAAGAAGCCAAGACCATGATCGTTTCGTGTTGAATCGCTCACGGTCTTTATGTCTTGTTTTATCGCATGATCTTATCCAAAAAGTCTGCAACTTTTTGGGATCATGCTTTTAGCGGAGATCGCGATGAATATCTTGGAGAAGCCGCAACACCTCGTTCCGAAAAGCGTGACGAGCGGGCCGTTGCCGGGCTCGAAAAAGATATATCATCATCCGCGAGGCCGCGCGGACATCGCGGTTCCGTTCCGGGAAATCACGCTCGATCCTTCGGCGCGCGAGCCGCCGGTCAGGGTGTACGACCCCTCGGGCCCCTACACGCAGGATGTGGTTTCAATCGATCTCTCGAACGGGCTGCCCCCCATCCGCGAGCCATGGCTTTCCGCGCGCCGAGGGCTCGACACGTATGCCGGGCGCGCGGTGCGGCCAGAAGATAATGGCGGCGCCACGCTGGGCCGCCTCGTGCCACCCTGCCCGGCGAACAGGCCGCCGCGCAAGGGCCGCGATGGGGCGCTGGTCACGCAATATGAATTTGCCCGCGCCGGCATCATCACGGAAGAGATGATATTTGCCGCCGCGCGGGAAAATCTCGGCCGCGAACAAATGCTTGAAGGCGCGGAGGCGCGGCTTGCCGGCGGCGAGAATTTTGGCGCCGCGATCCCGTCATTCGTCACTCCGGAATTCGTGCGCGATGAGCTCGCGCGGGGCCGCGCGATCATCCCCGCCAATATCAATCATCCGGAATTGGAGCCGATGATCATCGGCCGCAATTTTCTCGTCAAGGTGAATGCCAATATCGGCAATTCGGCGGTGACGTCTTCCGTCGCCGAGGAAGTCGAGAAAATGGTCTGGGCGATCCGCTGGGGCGCCGACACGGTCATGGATTTGTCGACCGGGCGCAACATCCACAATATCCGCGATTGGATCATGCGCAACGCGCCGGTGCCGATCGGCACGGTGCCGCTTTACCAGGCGCTCGAAAAGGTGGACGGCGATCCCGTAAAACTCACTTGGGAAATTTTCCGCGATACCTTGATCGAGCAGGCCGAGCAGGGCGTCGATTATTTCACGATCCATGCCGGCGTGCGCCTCGCCTATGTGCCGCTGACCGCCAAGCGCGTGACCGGCATTGTCTCGCGCGGCGGCTCGATCATGGCGCGCTGGTGCCTCGCCCATCACAAGGAAAGTTTTCTTTATGAACGCTTCGACGAGATTTGCGGCATCATGCGCGCTTACGATGTGTCTTTTTCGCTGGGCGATGGCCTGCGGCCGGGCTCGATCGCCGACGCCAATGACCGCGCCCAATTCGCCGAACTCGAAACGCTTGGCGAATTGACGAGGATTGCTTGGGCCAACGGCTGTCAGGTCATGATCGAGGGCCCTGGCCACGTGCCAATGCACAAGATCAAGATCAACATGGAAAAGCAGCTTGCCGAATGCGGCGAGGCGCCGTTTTATACGCTGGGGCCGCTGACCACCGATATCGCGCCGGGTTACGATCACATCACCTCGGGCATAGGCGCCGCGATGATCGGCTGGTTTGGCTGCGCCATGCTCTGCTATGTGACGCCAAAGGAGCATCTTGGCCTGCCGGATCGCGACGATGTGAAGACGGGCGTCATCACCTATCGCATCGCCGCGCACGCCGGCGATCTCGCCAAGGGGCACCCCGCGGCGCAAATCAGAGACGACGCCGTGTCCCGCGCGCGTTTCGATTTCCGCTGGCAGGATCAGTTCAACCTCGGTCTCGATCCCGATACGGCGCGGCTGTTTCACGACGAAACGCTTCCTAAGGAAGCGCACAAGACCGCGCATTTCTGCTCGATGTGCGGGCCGCAATTTTGCTCGATGAAGATCACCCAGGATCTCCGCGAGGAAGCGGCTTTGATCGCCGAGCGCGAACTAGGCATGGCGGAAAAAAGCGCCGAGTTTTTGGAGAAAGGCGGCAGGCTTTATGTACAGAGAACAGGGTAAGCGACGAACCGAAAAATGCCTGGCAAATTACGATGGCCTATAGTGTTTTTGTATCCCATGGCTGGCACGACAGGTGGATAGCGCAGCAAATTGCGATCGGTATTCGAGGTCAAACGGGAGCTGAGGTATTCATTGACATATTCGACATTAAAAGTGGTGATCGTATCGAAGAAAAGGTTCACGCGGGGCTTAGCGGCTGCAGCGAGTTGATCTCGTTGCTAACGCCATGGTCTGTCGACCGCAACTGGGTTTGGGCGGAGCTTGCGGCGGCATGGTTCGGGCGCAAACGATACGTAGGCGTCACATATGGGCTCACGCTTGAGCAAATTGATAAGGAACATGGCGGGTTAGCGATACTCTCGCCAACGAATGTGATAAATATCAATGATCTCGACACTTCTTTCGGTGAACTTTCCGCTCGGGTGAAGGACGCAGCAAATGTCTAGCATGAAGCATGTGTTTCTTTCGTACGCGTCTGAAAATAGGAAACTGGCGAAGGAACTCGCTAACTTAATGTCGCAGCGTGGCATTTCGGTATTTAGCGAGTCTGAGTCTGATGTGAAGCCAAGCGACCTGTGGCCTAGTGTGCTGCGCCAAGAAATTGAACGGGCATCTGCGCTGGTTCTTCTTATTCCGTCGACCAGCGATCCAACCCGGAACAGCGTCTGGTTTGAAGCAGGGGCTGCGAAAGCGGTGGGAAAGAGAGTTTTGGCGGTTTTGCCTCCAAGCCGGCCCGCTGTTGATCTTCCGTTTGACCTTGCGGATATCGTGGTCCTTGACGCGGATAAGAGACCGCTCGAAAGCATAGCCGACACGTTGATACAGGCAGTGCCAGACAGTGATAGTGTGGAGGCGGCAGCAATGTGAAATCTGAGCTCGGCTAACTGCTCGCCGTCGATAAGAACGATCCTTTTGCCAAGAGATTCGGCTGTCTTGGTTGCGGAAGCGGAGAAAGTTGAAGCCGTAACAAAAAGGCCCTTTGTAACTTTGTGCAGATCGAGGCTTCCGAAGAACTCTCGTATCGACTTAGGGCCATTGTTGTTGCCAAGGGCATAGCGTTTGGCCTGAATGTAAATACGGCCAAGCCCGAGGGCATCTTGGTCAATCACGCCATCAACTCCATCGTCGCCGCTCCGGCCAAGTGCGCGGCCAGCCTCGGCGGAGGAACCACCAAAGCCCATGCTCAGAAGCAGATTGACGATAAGGCGCTCGAAAAAATCAGGCGGAGCGCTGCGGATTCGATCAAGCAAGTCTTGCGCAAGGGCAGGTTCGATTTGCCGATGTGCAGCCAACATAATTTCGTTGGGCGGCTCCGCAGTCAATTGGCGGGCGCTTACGGGTGCTGCTGGGTTCTGATCCTCCGCTGCCCCCTGGGGTAACGTTGACCTTTCTCTAAATTCCTGGAACTCATTAAATTGGCTAAGGAACTTGACATCGATGCGTGCGGGTTTCGACTCAAGTACCTCAGTCCCGCGAGGAGTGAGTTTGAAATACCCGCGCCTTGTCCCTTCGAGAAGGCCGGCCTTGGTAAGATATGTTTTAGCCCAATGCACTCGATTGCTAAAGATTGTTTGCTTACCGGATGGCAGCAGTTCCGCTCGCTCTTCCAGTGTCAGGCCGAGTTTTTCGGCAAGCTTCTCAACGAGTTCCCCAATTCGGATTTCGCCACCTAAGGATGCCGAAAGAACGGGAAGCATTAAGGACTGATAATCAGGAATTGACATCTGGACCCACAAGCGAACTGGTTGCAAACCCCATGAGCAAACAAGAAAAATCACTGTTCATGACTTTTCTCATGACCCCCGACATGGCCAATTTCTCGGGCCACGTCCATGGAGGCATTGTCTTGAAGCTGCTCGATCAAGTGGC
>JBQTKC010000380.1:0-8392 GCA_052386575.1 Beijerinckiaceae bacterium | reverse complement strand
CCGGACGGGGGCGCCGCGGCGGGGAGGCGGCGAACTTCGCGGTGCAACACGACGCCGCGGCTCCCCAAACAGGCCTTCTTTCACCTCCGCCGCATCAAAAGCTTAAATTCTTCGAGGTCCCCTCTAGTTTTTCCAAGATTAGTGGTTCCACAGATCCGGCAAGCTTGGTGTCGAAGCCTCTTACACTCGTAACCCCCGCTACAATGTCCGTGTTAGCGATTGATTGCAGGACAATGTGGCGCCGTTCTTCGCTCGACAACTGACCGATGCGCTGCGAGAGCGTCGTTTCAAGCTCTTTTCAACCCGCCACATACTCCTGCGCTTCGAACACGCCAGTACAATACTTCGCATGTACTTCACTTACCCGCTTTTCGATTGCTTTATCCGTACCATCGCTGAAAACTTCCTTGCGCTTCGTCAATGTTTGGCGCAAAAAGCCAAGCTTCTCCTTTAGTTTAGAGTGCTCTTCGATGGCTTTGGCGAGCTGCCTGAGATTGTCGGCCCCGATCTCCAGCTCGTGAAGCCCCAATAGAGGCAAAAGCGCGGAGTATTTGTCACCCTTCGTACTGCGGATGAATTCCGCCACTTCATCTTGACGGAGCACTATTCGGCGGTAATCCCATGTGCTCATGTTGATGGCGTTATCGCGAGTTAACGATGGAATGCCTTTCGGATAGATCTTAACCGTGAGGTCGGTACCGTTTGCGAACGTGATCGATATTTTGGTCTGTTGTTCCGTCGGTGTGTGGGTATTCGGAATTGCCTTTTCTTGATATCGGCCGCTGTACTCATGCGCCAGGTGACCCACTTTGCCGTCTTTGATCACATATTCAATGGCATCCACGAACGAGGATTTACCAGCTCCATTTGCGCCATAGACTACAATGGACTTGCTTGCTGCCTCAAGCTCAACCGGGTCGGCTGCTCCCCGAAACCATGCGAGGCGAATTGATTTAATCCTCACCGGCCACCTGCTTGGTAGGAGGGATCCTCGCTATTTGCGTAAGCCTCCTGGCTACATCGGTTAAATCAGAAGGGCGGAGCGCTCGTTCAGTCAGCTGGCCTTTCAAACCATTTTTGATTGTTAAGGCGATTGCTTCCGCGACAGGGTTCTCTTTGAGTGCGGCATCTACCCGCGTCGCGATCCAGTCCGCATTTGTTCGCATCGTCGCCATCATTGTCCCCTGTCTAACCGGCCGTGGCGCGGCAATCAGCATACAGCTTCCTCGGTCCCTGTGGTAGGCCCCCGAAAGCGGCCAATTTACGGCCATCAAAACAACGTCCTCTTCGTTTAATCAGCAGAGATCCAGACTGACCCACTACCGGCGCGCGGCAAGCGTTGACAGTCCCGGCGCCAGCAACCATATGGTCTACGCCCGCGTGCGATCGCGCCACGGCATGGACTCTGATGTCAGCGACCGGCCAAAACGAGCTTAGCCAAGCCGCGAGCCCTTATCTTTTGCAGCACGCCAAGAATCCGGTGCATTGGCGGATGTGGGGCGGGCCAGCGCTGCATGACGCCCAGGCGCAAAATAAGCCGATTTTGCTCTCGATCGGCTACGCCGCCTGCCATTGGTGCCATGTGATGGCGCACGAAAGTTTCGAGGACGAAGCGACCGCCGCCGTGATGAACGAGCTCTTCGTGAACATCAAGGTCGATCGCGAGGAGCGCCCCGATATCGATCATGTTTATATGACGGCTTTGCACGCGTTTGGCGAACGCGGCGGCTGGCCTTTGACCATGTTCCTGACGCCAGCTGGCGAGCCTTTCTGGGGCGGCACTTATTTTCCCAAGGTCGCGAACTATGGCCGGCCTTCCTTCGTGAGCGTGTTAAAATCCGTTGCCGAAGCTTTTCGCGCGGAGCCCGCGCGGATCGCGCAAAATGCGCAGTTCGTGCGCGAGGAGCTCGCCAAATCCGCCGTGTCCGGCGGCGGCGGGATAACCCTCGAAGAAGCCGACAGGCTCGCGCCACAAATCGCCGGCATAATCGACCCCGTCCATGGCGGCCTCGCCGGGGCGCCGAAATTTCCGAATACGCCGATTCTCGAACTGCTCTGGCGCGCTGGCGCAAGGCTTGCCAACGCTCCCTGCCGCGATCTCGTCAAATTAACGCTGACCAAAATGTCCGAAGGCGGCATCTACGATCACCTCGGCGGCGGCTATGCGCGCTATTCGACGGATGAGCGCTGGCTCGTGCCGCATTTTGAAAAAATGCTCTATGACAATGCCCAGATCCTCGAGCTCTTGGGACTTTGCCATCATGAATTCGGCGGCGCGCTTTTCTGCGCGAGGGCGCGCGAAACGGTTGCGTGGCTCCGGCGTGAAATGACCACTGGCGAAGGCGCGTTCTGCGCCAGTCTCGATGCCGACAGCGAGGGAGTCGAAGGCAAATTCTATGTCTGGACTTATGCTGAAATCGAGGCCCTGCTTGGGTCAGAGGACGCGGCGTTTTTTAGTAAGTTCCATGACGCGAGGCCTGGCGGCAATTGGGAAGACGACGCGCATGGCGGGAGCGTTATCATCCTGAACCGCCTCGAAGCAAAGCCACCATCGTCCGCGGAAGATGCACGGCTCGCGCCGTTGCGGCAACGCCTGTTCGATGCGCGGGAAAAGCGGGTTCGCCCCGGCCGCGACGACAAGGTTCTGGCCGATTGGAACGGCTTGATGATCGCCGCTCTCGTCAATGCCGCGACGCTGTTCGACGTACCGGAATGGATAAGGCTTTCCGCGCGGGCTTACGACTTCATCGTCTCGGCGATGCAGGCCGTTGACGCGGAAGGCAACAAGCGCCTCGCGCATTGCTGGCGCGCGGGCGTTCTCGTGACACCTGGTCTCGCGCTCGATCATGCGGCGATGATCCGCGCCGCGCTTGCGTTGCACGAAACCCGCCATTTCGCGCCCGCCCCTGCTTCCGCGCGCGATTATCTTGCCGACGCGATCGCTTGGGCGGAGGCGCTCGAGACCTATCACCTAGATCCCCGGAGCGGGCTTCTCAACATGGCGGCCAAGGACGCGGGCGATGTGATCGTGCGGCTCGCGCCAACGGCCGACGATGCGATTCCAAACGCGCATCAGGTTTATTTGTCCGCCCTCCCTCGGCTTTTCGGGCTCACCGGCGAGGCGCGCTGGCTCGCGCGGGCGGACGCACTTTTTGCCGCGCTCGGGCCAGCGGCGCGGAGCAATCAAATTGGCCATGCTGGGATTTTGAATGCGCTCGACTTCCGGCTGCGCGCCAAGGAAATCGTGACCGTTGGGGCGCGCCGGAAAGGGCTCTACGAGGCCGCGCTTGGCGTACCGTTTACCGGCCGCGTCGTGGCGGACATCGACAAGCCGGATGAAATCCCGGAGGGGCATCCCGCGAAAGCGCAACTGGCGGTGGCGGGCGACGCGGCCGCTTTTGTTTGCGCGGACGGTACCTGTTCGCTGCCGGTGCGAGACAAACAGGCGTTGCTCGCCAGTATCGGGTATGTTTAGATGCGTGCTGGAAGAGGCCCGTCGCCTTGGCGGTAAATAGGCGCCGGAGAAACGGGAGCTTGCGGTTCGATGCCAGATAGTCTTGGATCCGTATTTGGCTTTCTTATAGATGCTTTCAAATTTCTTTCGCATATTCTGGTTCTTTTGATGCATAACGCTATTTTAATAGTTATTCCTGTTGCGTTACTTTATGGAATTTTCAAGCTTGGACGATCCGCCGTGCGGAAATCGCGCCACACGCGCGGGGAGCAGCCAGAGGAAAGCCACTCCGCGCCGCAGGACACGCCGGAAAACGGCCACGAATGACCTGCTCAGTCTTGAACCGGGAGCGCGGCTAATGGGCGCGGCGCCGGTCGCAGCCGCGTCGCCGATGAGATTGGGAAAACCCGCTGGCAGCCGCACGATCAACCGGGACACATGAGGCGCAAGGAGGCCCGCTTCGGCGATCAGATGTAAACGCATCGCCTTCATGCGCCGCGCTGCCCATTCGCCGCCGGGCACAAGCTTTTTCGCCGGCACGCACGATGTATCATTTTGGTGCTACTTTGACGTGGAATTCCCGCGCCCGGACAGGTAAGTGTATGCCGATGACCATCGCAACGCCAATCCAGCAGGCAGTTTTTTCCGCGGCGCCGGCCCCGCGCGGCACGCCACCGCTCGCCGATCCGTTTGGGCGCGCGATCTCCTACCTCCGGGTATCGGTGACCGATCGCTGCGACATGCGGTGCGTCTATTGCATGTCCGAGGACATGAATTTCCTGCCCAAGCGCGATTTGCTCTCCCTCGAAGAGCTCGACCGTTTGGGCACGGCTTTCGTCAGCCGCGGCGTCCGCAAACTCAGAATAACCGGCGGGGAACCCTTGGTGCGCCGGAATATTCTCCGCCTGTTCCATGCGCTCGGCCGCCACATCCAAACCGGCGCGCTCTCCGAGTTGACACTCACGACGAATGGATCGCGACTCGCGTCTTATGCGCGTGAACTTGGGGAAGCGGGGGTGCGCCGTCTCAACGTGTCGCTCGACACGCTCGACCCGGCGAAATACAGGGCGATTACTCGCTGGGGCGATCACGCTCAAACCATGACCGGGATCGATGCGGCGCAAGCCGCGGGACTTTCGGTCAAGATCAATATGGTGGCACTAAAGGGCGTGAACGAGACCGAGATCGCCCCGATGCTCGCATGGGCGCATGGCCGCGGCCTCGACCTCACCTTGATCGAGGTGATGCCGCTGGGTGCGATCGATGCGCGGCGCTGCGATCAGTTTTTGCCGCTAGACCTGGTCGAGGCGCGGCTCAAGGAGCGCTTCACTTTTCGCGAAACCGGCTACCGGACTGGCGGGCCCGCCCGTTATGTGCATGTCGAGGAAACCGGCGGCCGTTTGGGCTTCATCACGCCCCTCACTCATAATTTTTGCGAAAGCTGCAATCGCGTGCGCGTGACCTGCACCGGAACGCTTTACATGTGCCTTGGCCAGGAGGACGCGGCCGATCTGCGCACGCCCTTGCGCGCATCTCAAACGGACGAACTTTTGCACGCGGCTCTCGACGCCGCCATCGCCCGCAAGCCCAAGGGTCATGATTTCGTCATCGATCGGGATCATCCGAGGCCCGCGGTTGCGCGCCATATGAGCGTCACCGGCGGCTAGCTTCATTCGTCCGCGTTGTTGGGAAGAGGTGTCAGCCGCTCCCTGCAACGCCGCATGACGTTGCACGTTATTCGGGGGATTTGGATGCACAAGCCAGATGTAATATCCTTGCAATGGCTCGACGAAATTGTTCCCGCTATCACCGGCTTCTTCGAGAGAAATGCTAATTCGTTCATCAATAGCCTGGATATTGCCGCTCTGTTCGACTGGATCACGGACAACGCAGTATACATTATTGGAGCGATTCTTTTGGCTTTGTGGTTGCTCGGAACATTCAAGAAATGACCCTGTTAGAGACGACGGCCATGCGCGGCTCCTCTTTTGGTTCCAAAATTTTCGATGTAAAATCTGGGCTGTGCGCAAGCATTCTCCGAATGCGCCGCGGGCCGGCCGCGCAAGCGGCGGGGCCCATGAGCGGGAAACACAACGAGGCAAGCGGGAGGCGCCCATGAAATGGCAAGACTTCGGCCGTTCGGACAATGTCGAGGACCGGCGCGGGCAAGGTGGCGGCGTGGTCGGCAGGGGCGGTCTTGGCATCGGGACAATGGTGGTTCTGGGACTCCTCGGTTGGGCGCTCGGCATCGATCCGCGGATTCTGATCGGCGGCGCGGAAATGGTGAACAGCATGCGCCAAGGCGGGCAGTCCGCGGTGACGCAGACGGGGACGCCCTCCGACGACATGGGCCAATTCGTCGCCGCCGTTCTCGCCGCAAACGAAACCGTCTGGACGGAAGTTCTGCCACGGCAGAAGGGCATCCCCTATGCCAAGCCAAAACTCGTCCTCTATAGCGGACGGACCGTCTCGGGCTGCGGCGGCGCCCAATCGGCCATGGGGCCTTTCTATTGCCCGTTGGACCAAAAGGTCTATCTCGATACCTCCTTCTTCCAGGACATGAAACGGAGCCTCGGCGGCGGTGGCGAATTCGCCTACACGTATGTCGTCGCGCATGAGATAGGCCACCACGTCCAAAACCTGCTCGGCATTTTGCCAAAGGTCCAGGCGGCGCAGCAACGTGCCGTCAGCCGGGGCGATGCCAATAATTTGTCGGTGCGGGCCGAGCTGATGGCGGATTGCCTCGCCGGTGTGTGGGCCGCCAATGCCGAGCGCAAATATCAATTCCTGGAAGCGGGCGATCTCGAAACGGCGGTCGCGACCGCGCAGGCGATCGGCGATGATCGTTTGCAGCAGGCGGCGCAAGGTTTTGCCGTGCCCGATTCCTTTACCCACGGCTCTGCGGCGCAGCGCGTGCAATGGTTGAACGCCGGCTTGAAATCCGGCCAGGTCGACAATTGCAATACCTTCGCGCGGTAGGGCAAAGGGCACTCCGCGCCCGGGCCGCGCTACGGATGAGTGATACGATTTCCGGCTGTTTGACTCGGCATTGAAAATGGGGATGTGTGGCCTTGCGAGGCAGCTAGGCTTAAGCGCCATCTGCCGGCGGAAATCACTTGCTGGAACGATCCTTAGGCGGGGCGTGTGGCTCCAAGGCGGCACCTTAACGCTTTCACATCGCCAACCGGTTTTGGCTTTGGTGTCGCCGCATTATGTTGTTAGGCTCGCCAAAACTCCGTTATCGATGATCAACTGGCCGAGGGGATCGGATCAAACGGCGGTGTTTGGAGCAACTGCATCCCATGCGGCAAGTGCGGCTACGCCAATCGAAATTTTTGGCAGGCATTTCCGCCGTCATCCTCGCCTTCCTTCCGGCCGCCTGCAGCGTCGGACCTGATTATCTCCGCCCGTCCGCGCCCGAACCTGTCGCCTATAAGGAGCTGAAAGGCTGGAAACGCGCGACGCCGCGCGATGAAATCGATCGCGGCCCCTGGTGGTCGGTGTTCGGGGATCGCGAGCTCGATTCATTTGAGCCGCAAGTCGAGATCTCCAACCAAAACGTCGCCGCCGCCGAAGCGGCATACCGGCAAACGCTTGCCGTCATCAAGCAGGCGCAGGCTGGTCTGTTTCCGGTCATCACCGTGAGTTACAGCGAAACCAGGTCGCATATCGGGCAACGGGCAATTGGGAACCCGCTAGGCGCCGGGGTAACCAGAAACATCTTCAATTTGGCGGCGAACGGCACCTGGGACCTCGATTTATGGGGCAAGATCCGCCGCACGGTCGAAAGCAACGTGGCCGGCGCCCAAGCCTCTGCCGCCGATCTCGCCAATGCCAAGCTCTCCGCCCAGGCCTTGCTCGCGACCGCCTATTACAATCTGCGCGCGGCGGATGCGCTGCAGGCGCTGCTCGATCGCACGATCGTGGCATTCAAGCGGACACTCGAGATTACGCAAAATCAATATAAGGCCGGAACGGTCTCGAAAGCCGACGTCGCTACCGCGCTGGCACAAGTTCTCTCTACACAGTCCCAGGCGATCGCCGTCGGGATCCAACGGGCGCAGTTCGAACATGCGATCGCGGCTTTGATGGGAAGGCCGCCGGCAGACCTCTCGATCCCGCCCGCACCGCTTGCGTACAAGCTTCCCAACATTCCGGTGAGCGTACCTTCGGCGTTGTTGGAAAGACGTCCGGATATCGCCTCGGCCGAGCGAATGATGCAGCAGCAAAATGCACTGATTGGCGCAAATATTGCCCTTTACTATCCCAACGTCAGCCTCACCGGCGCGTTTGGTTTCACGGGAAGGGGAGGGCTTGCCTTCGCGTTCGCCAACGAATTCTCGAGGCTAGGCGCTGCGGCCACTCAAACCATCTTCAACGCGGGCCTAATCAGCGCCCAGGTCGAAGCGGCGAAGGCGGCCTACGATCAAAGCGTGGCAACTTACCGGCAAACCGTGCTGACCGCCTTTCAGCAGGTGGAAGACCAGCTCGCCGCGGTTCGCATCTTGGCGCGCCAGCAGAAGGTCGCCGACGACGCGGTCAAGGCGGCGCAAGAGGAGCTCGATATTCTTCTCAATCAATATCGCGCTGGCACCGTCGCCTTCACCGCCATCGTCATTGCGCAAACAATCTTGCTTAACAACGAACAGTCCGCTCTGACGGTAAGACAAAATCGCTTTCTTGCCACCGTCGCGCTAATCCAAGCGCTTGGGGGCGGATGGGAAAGCGAAGTTCTGCCAAGCGGCATGGAGTTGGAAAGCAGGATTAATCCTTTCGTTCCTCCAATTTAAGGGGCACCTCGAAAAATTAGCCTTCCCAGCGCCGCGCGAATCGGATGCAAGGTTTGCGGGCGGTAAGAGCGGGGTTTTCGCGATGGGGCAGCTTGGTTTTTTTGATGTGAGCCGGCGATATGAAGGGCTGGACAAGAACAACGATCCG